>NZ_DAXETW010000095.1:0-3276 GCF_051155795.1 Longibacter sp. | reverse complement strand
AGCACCCCCTGCCCGGAGTAGCTGGTGCCGTTGACGGCGCCGCTGTTCAGGATGCGGGCACCGACCTCTCGGGCGGCTTCGTCATTGTGGAGCGAGGCGATGGCTGCAGGCTGGATGCGACGGATGGAGGCGATCCCCGCCGCGGTCCGAATCTCTTCGGCCGTTAGGCGGGCCGTCACGATCGATCCCATCACGGAGTTCACGGGAATGCCGGCGCGCTGCAGCGCCTCCGGATCGGATGTGCGGATGATGGCCGGGTATCGCACGACCCCAACCTCGTCCCTGATGGCGGTTTTCTGGAGAATGAGCGGGAGCGGGGATGCACCAGCCCGCTTCGAGACGGCGGTCCGTTCCATCAAGACCTGGAATCCCCCGGCGAGACGCTGCATGGCGTGGGAGTCGGGAGCACCATCCTACGAGGAAGCCGACCCGGAGGGGACGAGCAACAGCAACGCGAAGAGAACGGGAAGGTATCGGTTCATCATGCAACGGGAACGAGTCGAAGGGGAGGTGAGGTCGAATCGAACGGGCACACCGATCCGGACCGGGCGCGCCTGTTCTTTTTCTTTGGGTGGACGACGCGCGTCACGACATGGGCCGGACGCGTCCGCTCTCCTCGATACGAGCGACCTCAGGCACGCGGGCGGCGTCGCGGATCTGCTCGACGGTCAATCGTGCCGTAGCGACCGATCCCTGCACACTGTTCAGCGGAATGCCCGCGTTGCGCACAGCACCCGCGTCGCTTACTCGCAGAATCACGGCGTACACGGTCTTCCCATCACGCGTCCCGGTGACGAGATCGGACAGCGGGGGCGGCTCGTCGCCCTGGACGACGCGCTGTAACGCCGGGGAGAGCTTGTCCATCTCCTCACTCGACAGCGCCTCCGCGCCTCCACAGGCCGAGGCGGTTATCAACATGGATAGAACAAGCACAGCGCAGATCGTCCAGGCGGAAGCAGAGGGAAGCACGGGCGTCGGGCGGTGAGAAGAGGCAAACGGACGATCTAAATAGTAGCCAGCCCTTCACACAATCGCAACGTATGCTGCTCCCCTCACGCCGGACCTGACCAAGATCAACGTAACGAGGCGGCGGTTCGGCTTACATCTCTGCCGATTTGGGGTCGCACGTCGGCCCGCCGCGAATGGACGACAGAAGTTGTGTAATTCCGAAACTATTTTCTCAAATCGGCGGAGGAATCGTTTGACGTGGCGCTGAACGTGTATACGTTCTACCACTCTGAGCGATGACTTGCTTAAACGAACACAAAGAGAAACAGGTAGAATATCCCGGTTTTAGACACTGGTCACATTTGTTAACAACGTCATCACATACCTTACTACAGGATGAAATATAGCCGTAGCAGCCTGTAACGGAAGCCCAAAAGACGAAATAGCGGGAGTAGTGGTGGCGTCAATTCAGAAAATAAATTCTGCGCATTTGACAGATGTCACTCCGGTGTTATACCGTATAGCTGTCCGTAACCGATGAACACGTAACCGATGGTCCTCGCTATTTCTGGGCCGCGCACCGGTGGGTCTCTGTCCCGGTCGTCTAGTCCCTCCGGGGACCCCGTTTCTCTCGCCGATGCGCTCTCCCCACACCATGACCGCGCCCGAGCTCCGGTTCCTGGCCGGAACCAGAACGCCGTCGACTGAAAGCCGCGCTTCGAGCCTTCGACGCCGCGCGCTCCATCCCGACGTCCGCCGGCCGGATTGTCCCCGACCGGGTGGATGTGAAGCACGAAATCGCTGATCAGGACATGTTCTTCGTAAGCCGACCCGGACTGCAACGTCCTTTTTCAGCCGCATCTGTCGATGAATTGATTTTCCAGCTCACCGCGGGCGTGACCCCAGGTCCCCCGCCATCCTTCTCCTCACCCACGGGCCCCCCTTCCATGTCTGCATCCGACGCCTCCATGTCTCCGAACGACGCAGAACCCGTCGACCCGGACCGGCTGCTTGACCTCGTCGTCGAAACCCGAGCTGCTGTCGACGTCATGCTGGAAATGCTCGCGCTCATCCAGACGGACGGATCGGAAGACGCGTACCGGGAAACGCTTGACGCGCTTCAGCAGCACCACCGCCAGACCACGGAGATCCTCCGGGCGTCTCTCGCCGAAGACGACCCCGCGTAGGCTGTCGCCAATCGGTCTCACATCGCGACATTTTCGACGACGCATCCCGTTCCGCCGTCCGGGCGAACACCATGGACATCCCTCCCAGTGACAACCCCTTTCATCGAGACGAACTCACCGGCGTCGAGGTCAAGCTTGAGGCATCGGTCGTCGACCGGCTCCGTCAGGGCGCGAAGAAAAGAGACATATCCTTCGGGCAGATGGTTCGCTACGCGCTCAAGCTCGGCCTTCAACGTATTCGCTCGCCGAACGAAGATGTAGCGATGGGGGAGACGTCCGCGGACCCATCCGCGTCCGACGAAGGCGACGGCCGGTCCCGAACATCCGTGCTCGAACAGTTCCGGGACGCTGTCGAGCGCATCGACGAACTCGAGCGACGTCGCGAAACCGCAAAACAGGACGTCTCACCCCTGATCCAGCAGCTGCTGGACGATATTTCCAGGGAATCAGATGCCTCCGAGCCCAACCGGAAGGCGGACCCGTCTTCAACGGAACGAAACGCATCCTCCGCCGCCGCGGCAGACGCAGACCATACGACCACAGTCGACAGCAGTGCGGGCGACAGCAGTGCGAGCAATCCCGAATCGGAGGACGACGAATCGGAGGGCGACGAGGATCCGCCGTCGATGTTCGACCTTGCAGGCGGCCCGTGACGAACCTGGTCGTGGACCGCCTTACCGGTGACCGGTGCAACTCACCGCACAACGGTCAATCATCGATCCGCACGGCGGCGCAGTCGCGCCACGGCGAGCGCACCCCCCGCAGCCGCCAGAAGGACAAGACCACCATCGACGGGAACCGACTCCGGTCCTCGTCCGCCCCCGCCGTCGCACCACGGCGGCGGATTCCGGTTCTGGCAGGGACGACGGTTCCCATTTCCGGGGCCCCTGCCGTTTCCATTACCGCGGCCGTTTCCGTTCCGGGAGTACGTGGTCGGAGCGGCCCAATCCGGCAATCCCTCGGCGGATGTTGAGCCGTACCCCGGGCCGGATGATCCGCTCGGGGCGAACGGACTCTGCGCCTGCGTTGGTAGAACGAGGATCGAGGCCGCGAGCACGACAGCGATGACCCAGGCGAGGTACGTGGAGCGGGGCGATCGCGACATGGAGGGTATAGCGCGTGTGAAGAAGAGCGATTGTTC
>NZ_DAXETW010000094.1:0-2988 GCF_051155795.1 Longibacter sp. | reverse complement strand
TAGCGCAGGCGGGGCGGATAGTCGACCGGTTGTCCGTCCTCCGTCAGCCACTCGAAGAACACGTCGCACGACGTTTCGAATAGAACGCCGAGCGTGCACCCTTTGCCTTCGAGGCAATATTTATAGCATCCGGTGCAGGGGCGATCGCAGAACGAGAAGCCGACGGGGGCTTCTTTCTCGAAATTCGCGAGTTCAGCCGTCGTGGACATAAGCGAGAGAGAAGGTGAGACGCGCGTGTTTGCAAGAGCGTTACGCCACTCTATTTAGACTGCATCCAGATAAACGCAAATAGGCGGCAGTTCGTCAAGTCACGACCATGAAGTTCAGACGCAATTCGCGGAGGCGCTGCCCGAGAAAACGGCGGTTGCAGCGTCAGGAGGCCGATCGGATGGGTGTAGGGCGATTCCCTACAGCACGGAGACCCGTCCGGAAGATGTGCGCTCGAGGTGATTTAGACCGCCTCTAAATATCGTGCCGCGTGGATCTACTTTTCTCGCGCAGACGTTTGGAATCACAGAAATTTAGATAGCGACGCCCTCCTGACATCCCAGCCTGGTTATGTCCCAAGATATTCAACCGATGTGCACGTCCTGCAAGCACCTCGATCGGAATCGCTCCGACGAGCATGCGTGCAACGCCTTCCCGGAAGGCATCCCGCAGGACATCTGGAAGAACAAGCACGACCACCACGAGCCGTACCCGGGTGACCAGGGCGTTCGCTTTGAGATTGCGCCCGTCCCCGAAACGAAGGAAGAGGCCGAGACGGTCGGATAGCTTAAGGGTTGGGGCGCCGTGCCCCGGGCCCTTTCCCGCCCGCCTCGGGCTGTTTTCGGTCCGGATTTTTCCGCCGATCTGCGTTCCCCTCGCAGGTCGGCGGTTTTTTGTGCGGGTCGGACATTATCGCCGATCGCCGGCGATCGCTCGCGGCAGCGTCACGGTGACGCGGGTGCCGGTCCCCTTCTCACTTTTCACGTCGATCGACCCCTCAAGCAGGTCGACAAGCTGGGCGGTGATCGTCAGCCCGAGCCCACTGCCCTCGAAGGTCCGGCCCAAACCGGCTGATTCCTGCTCAAACGGCCGGTACATTCGGGGCAGAAATGCTGCGTCGATCCCGATGCCCGTGTCTTCGACTCCAATGTGAACGGAGTCCGGGTCCGCATCCACCGTGCACGTCACTCGGCCGCCGGACGGCGTGAACTTGATTGCATTTCCGATCAGGTTGCTCAACACGCGATGGAGGGCGGCTCGATCCGTCCGTGCGTGGATGGTCTTCTTCGGCACGAACTCCACCGCGACGCCGCTATCCTCGGCATGTTGTCGAACCAATTCGATCGCTTCCCGAACTTCTTCGACAAGGTTCACCGAGGCGGGCCGGACGGTCATCGTACCCGCTTCCAGGCGAGACAGGTCGAGCACGGAGTTCAGCGTGTCCAGCAGCCGCCGGCCGCCGCGCTCGATGCGTTGCGCGAAATCCGCGGCGATGGCGAGGTCGTCCGGCGGGACATGCGGCGAGTCGAGCGACTCGCGGATGGCTTCCGAGAATCCGAGAATGGCTGTCAGCGGGGTTCGGATTTCGTGGCTCATGTTCGCGAGGAACGCAGACTTCAGTCGATTCATCTCTTCGGCCGCATCTCGGGCCCGCTCGAGCGCCTCCGCCCTCCGGGTGCGCTCCGTGACGTCGATGCCGATGCCGAGCCGGGTCCCGCCGGCGCCTCGCACGCCGATCCACGAGCTCTCGACCACGTTTCCATCGTGCCGCGTGACCGTAATGTCCGTCCACCTCGGCGGTAGGGCATCGATGAATGACCGCATCACGACTTGAGCCTCCGGGTCGAGGTCGATCTGGATGCCGGGCATGCGCGCGGTCCCGGACCCGACCGTCGTCTCGAACGCACGATTCACGCGCAACACCCCGGTCTCGGCGTCGTGGACGAGGATCATGACCGGGATGGCGTCGAAGATCGTCTCCAAAAGATCGCGCTCCCGTTCCAGCCCCCGTTCGGCCTCTCGTTCCCGCGTCACGTCTCGTATCGTTGCCACGTAGCTGAGCACGCCTCCATCCTGGCTCCGTACGGCCGACGGATGCATAATGACGGGGAAACGGGTCCCGTCGCGCTTTTTCAGGGTCAGGTTGTAGGACGCCTCCCGCCCCACGGCCGGGTCGAAAGCCACGCACAACGGTTCGTACTCCTCCCGGGGCCAGAATGGATACGGGATGGTCGTCCCGAGGAGGTCATCGCGCGAGAAGCCGGTCATCGCGCAGAACGCTTCGTTGACCTGGATCGTCGTGCCGGCGGGGTTGAATACGAGCACGCCGTCCTGCATCGTCACGATCAGGTTCTCGGCGAACTCCTTGGTTTCTCGAACCGCCCGGGCCTCCGCCTCACGATGGGTTACGTCCTGGACGAGTGAGATCACACCCACGACGGTCCCGTTGTCATCGACGAGGGGGGTATTGTGCCACTCGCACAGGATGACGCGTCCATCCCGGGTCAGGTTGGCGTTGTAGCTGAAGTAACCGCCCTCCTGCTCGACCTGCCGATTCCACACGCGCTCGACCTGGTCGCGGTCGCCGGGCGCGACGATGTCGAGCAGCCAGAGGCGCTTCGCCTCGGCCCGGCTGTAGCCGAAGATCGACTCGGCCGCGGGACTCCAGTCGACCACGTGCCCGTCGCCGTCCCATTCGATAAACGCCAGCGACCGCGGGCGGTCCGCCGCGTCCGGCGAAACGGGCGTATCCGTGGACATCTCAGAGCGACGAGCCGGGCGTGCCGGGAGAGACCGCGTCGGCGGCGGTGCGTCGGGGCGAAGCGGATGGGTCCACGACGAACCGGCGACGTGGGCCAGATCGGCCAGGGCGGCGTGCAGTTCTGCGTCGGGGGCCCGTGGCTCGGCACTGGCCACGCAGAGCGTCGCACCGGGGACCGCCCCGAGGGGCGTTGCCGCAAGAAACCGGGGAGCATGTGGGGGAAGGACCGCGTCGAGAAG
>NZ_DAXETW010000093.1:0-26580 GCF_051155795.1 Longibacter sp. | reverse complement strand
GCGGACCGTGCGACGATTCAACCGTCTATCGTCGACGTCATTCAGACTCCAGACCTCGTTTGGGTTCTGTTGATTGTACAACTTGGTCCTTCACGCGCCGCGAGTTGTTTCTTTGTGCGAGCTCGAGTAGTGAAATGGTGGCCGGATGGATTCGGCTGATGGGGTTGTGAAACCGTTGCGGCAACTCCGACACCACCCGCTGAATCTCCTGGCAGAAGACAACCGCAGGACCATCCGTAATGAGCGGGATGAGCGCATGCTCCTGTCCAGGCAATAGGATTCGGCGTCATCCGGTCGTCCAAAAACTCGCGCCGGATCGTTCCCGTCGTCCTGTTCCTGTGTAACGTCTCGCATGCTCAATAAACCCAGACGAGCAAGATGGGCGCTCTCATTTTATCACGGCCCATTCCCTGCTACGTCATTTTCGCAATGTACCAAAGACTGATGAGACAGCTTCACGCGTTCGTTCCTCATGCACACTGGCTGCTTCGTGCGGCTCTCGTAAGCGTATTTTTCTTCCACGGCATCGGCAAGTTCATGGACCTGGCCGGCACGGCCGAGATGATGGGTGGCATGCCGATGGCGATCCTGGCCGCTGTGATGGAGACAGGAGGTGGCGCGCTCATTCTGTTCGGCGGTTTCGGGAACGACCTGCTGACACGCATCGGCGGGCTCCTGATCGCACCTGTGATGGCAGGCGCCATTGCCATGGTGCACTGGGGGCAGTGGAGCTTTGCCCCGTCCGAAACCCACCCGATGGGTGGAATGGAGTTTCAGGTTACGCTGCTATTGCTTGCACTCTACTTCGTTGTTGTCGGCAACGAGGCTCCGGAAGTAGCCGAAGACCCATCTCCTGCACATGAAACATCGAATGGGTGAGCCAACCTCGGTTCTCCACATATTCCGATCTCGGGCCATGTTGGAGGGCAGAATGTTTGATCGTTGGCTCTTAAGGATTACCACATCGCCACAATGTCCTCTGAAGAAACCAATTCTCGTCAGCGAATCGTAAACGACGTCTGAGCGGGATCAGGATTTCCGTAAGCAGCAGGCGATTCGCTCTCGGATCTATTGTAACGGAAGATACAGGCACCCCGCGTCGGCGTTGTTGAACCGGGGTGTCTGTATTTTTTTTCGTAGGATGGCGCCCGCAGACTCCGTCGTGTGCGTTCCATTCCGTAACACGGGGCGCATGATGCCGATCGTGGTTCTCGCTTCGGCGGTTTCCACATTCCGGTTGAGCTCGAACGCGAGCTGCCGGTCGCGCGACCAAATCATCCAACGGTGTGTTCAGACCCTGAGCGTCGCGGCTCAACCACGAATGCTGTCGCTGCGGGATCTCAACGTGCGATCGGAGGGACATCTCCCCCTTCTTTTTAGCTATTCCGACGGTTGACGCTGCTCCGCCAGGCCGGTAAGCTGTAGATTCCTTACGCCCGCCCTCCTTCAACCGCCAGGGAAGGTCCTGCGCGATCCTGCTCCGGCGTGCTGTTCCGTTCACCTGCGGCATCTTCCTTCAGCGCCGGGGGATCCAGCCGTGCGGCCGTCCAGAGGAGCGCCAGCCCCATCAGAAGAAATCCGACGTCGATCGTCAGGATGCCCCACCAGCTGTTGGCCAAGGACACCCAGGGGGTAGCGCCGTTGAATCCGCTCGCTATAGGAACCAGCAGACTCAGGACGCCGGCGAGGGCGAGCTGCCACCGGGCCGCGCCGACCGCCGACGAGCCGGAAAAGGCCGCGAGGGTCAGAACGAGCCAGCCCCCAAACATTGCCATGTGCTCCCAGAACTGGAGGTCGGGGAGGTCGAGCGGGAGGATCGATGTGGTTAGAAAGAGAAGCGGCACGGCGGCGACGAGTCCACACCCGATGCCGACGGTCAGCCGTGCTAACACCCGGTGGAGTAGCGGCGTTGCACGAGGGTCGTTCGGTCGTCGGACCAGAATCCAGAGGATGTTGCCGGTCAGGATAACCGCGCTCGTCGTCAGGGCCAGGAAGAAAAAGAGGATCTTAGCGACGGGCGTCCCGAGGCGGGCGTAGTGAAGGTTGGTCATGGCTGCCGCCGCGCCGCCGAGGGCGGAGGCGGTCGGTACATTGCTGGCTGCGAGGACATCGCCGGTCGCAGCGTCCAGCGCCGCGCGTGGAGCCGCCGTCAGCGCATTGTCGGTTTCACCGTAGACGAGCACGACTCCGGCGTCGTCCGCCCATCCGTGGACGATGATCGTAGCCGTCTCGATTCCGTGCTCGTGCCAGGTGTCCGGCACCCCGTCCGCGTACGTGGAGAGGGGGAGCATGGGAACGGCCTCCCCGGTCACCTCGTGCGGCGGCATCTCGAACCCGGCCAGCTCATCGTTGACGGCGCCCCGGTCGCCGTCGAACACCACGAACACGGTTGGTGCGAGCAGGATGACGAGCAGCGACAGGAAAGCGCCGGTAATAGCGTACATCGCGGCGAACGGCAGGCCGACGAGTCCGAGTACGTTGTGGGCATCCGCCAGCTTCGTTCGCAACGTCGATCGGGGACGGAAGGTGTGCCAGTCTTTCGGTAGCTTCCGTAGATGGATGATGATGCCGCTTACGACAGCAAACAGGAAGAAGACGGCCACGAGGCCGGACACGATTTCCCCCCAGATGCCCGCCTGGCCGAAGAAGTGCAGGTCGTAGAGGATCTCCGAGAGAGCACTCCGGCCAACGTGGTTCTCGACCGTCGGCGTGAAGGCTTCTCCCGTGGAGGCATTGACGTACGCCTGCACGGCCCGTGTGCTGTCGCCCGATGGGGTGTCGTAGCGGACGAAAAAGTAGGTTCGGTCCCGAAGCGGATACGTCACCTGAACGTCGCTCCCTTGCGCCGGCGGTGCGTCGACGAAGAGCGGTTGAGTGATGGCATCGGCCGAAAGCGTCGTCTCGCTTGCGCGAAGGCCCGGGTCGGCCCAGGCGTGGAGTTCGCCGCGGTAAAGGGCAAACGCCCCGGCAAAGAAAATCACGAACAGGGCAAGCCCGATGACGATGCCTGTCACGGAGTGTGCGTCCCAGAAGAGCTTGAAGGCACGCGGCCCCACGAGCTTCTTCTTCGAGCCGGCGGTCGGAGACGGGGAACCGGTCGCGTCGCCTGCGCCCTGAGCGGGCGGGGCGTCCGGGCGGGCGTTCGTGTCCATGACGCGTAAGGCTAGAGGAAATAACCGAGGGCAGTAACAAGCGCGAAGAGGATCACCGTGCCGCCAACGCGGAGCCACGCGCCGCGCCCGGTGGGTGCAAGCACGGCCCATACGATCAGACCGCACCATACCGGCACGGAGAGCACGACGCTAGTCGCCACTGCGACCCCGACCGGCACGCCGAGAGCGGGGAAGGTGGTACCGAGGGCGAGGCCAAACAGGATGAACGCCACGAAGCCGCCGAGAACGGCTGCCGTTCCTTTGCCCCACGCCTCACCGGATGTCCAGTCGTGCTTCATAAGTCGGAATGGGTTTGCAGGTTCGCAGGACGTGCGGTGGGCCGAGACGGGGGGCGGTTCGCAGACGACTCAGCCGCCGAGCGACGGTGTCGGGAGTCGCGTTTCGGGAGGACGAACGGTCCAAAGATGGCGAGAGCGGAGCCCGCGACCATCATCGCCGTCAACACCAGGACGGGCCCGACGGCGGTCCCCGTCGACACGATGGATAGCGACAGCGCCGAGAGCGTCATGCCGATCCCGATCCACACGTACAGGCCGGACGGCTCCACTGCTCTCGACTGTCGGCCCGGCGCAGCGGCGTAGAACGCACCGTACGCTACGGCCCCGAGAATCATCGCGATAGCGTCCATCGTCGGCGGTGGGGAGGTGGAGGGGATAAGCGTCGAAGGGTGCCACGCGTCGGCGTCCGTTTAAATCTGTGCCTTGAGGCTGAGCCCGATCACCCGCTGTGGGCGAAGGATCGTCACAACCCGGTCCTGCGCGTCCAGCTGAGACAGTTCGGGGGCCGTTTCATCGAACAGATTTCTCCCGAAGCCGGTGACACGGAGGCGCGTACCCTGCACGTCGAACGCATATCCGAGTTGGGCGTCCACAATCGTGTAGTCACCGGCACGAAGGCGCGGGTCGTTCTCCGGGCCGTCCGGGCCGTTGATCGTGCCGACGGCGGAGTAGTTCTCGCCGACGTAGCTCACGTTCAGCGCGCCGAAGGGGCCCGTGTTGCGCTCGTAGATGGCGCCTCCTGAAACGGTCTCTCCCGGCGCACCGGGAAACTCGAAGCCGGCGAGGTTGCGATCCGGGTTGCCGGGGGTAGGGGAGGCAAAGTCGTCGAACTCCGTGTCGGTGTAGCCGAGCGAGGTGTAGAGGGTGAGTCCGGTTGCGGGGATGGCGCGGAGCTCCAGTTCGCCGCCGTACAGCGTCGATTCGCCGGCATTCTCCGTACGGACGAGGCCGGTCGTGCCCTCGATCGGGACGCTGACTTGCTGATCGCGCCAGTCCGTGTAGAACACGTTGGCGTTGGCGAGGAGGCGGCCGTTGAGCCAGCGACCGCGCAGGGCGACCTCGTAGTTCCAGGTGAACTCAGGGTCGTACACGTTCGTCCCGCCGACCGGAAGGGCCTCCGACCCACCGGCCCGGTAGCCTCGTTGGACCGTCGCGCCGATGGAAAGGTCATCGGTCACGTCGACCGTGGCGCCTACCTTCGGAAGAAACGCTTCGTAGTCTGCGTCCAGGCTCTGCGGCTCCGTATCAACGGTCTGAAGCAGCGAGTTACGGATCTGCTGGTTGATCGCGTCCGGGAAGGGACTTCCTTCGATATTGACCGCCGGATTGTCGACGACGGTTTTGCCGCCGAACGTCTCGCGATCATAGCGGAAGCCGGCCGTCAGCGTGAGTCTGTCGGTGATCACCTCGTGATTGATTTCTCCAAACGCGGCGATGTTTTCATTCTCATCCTCGTTCAGAACGTTACGCGAGAAATTGACCTCGAAGACCGGAGGCGTCGTGCCGAGCAGCTGCTCGATTTGCGGCTGAACGATGGGATAAACGTTGCCCTGATCGAACCGGTCTCGCTCAAACCCGAACGAACCGTAGTATCCCCCGATCACCGCGCGAGTGCGGTCGGTCTCCACGTTCAGGCGAACCTCCTGCGTGACGTTCAGGCCGTCGGTGTTGGAGCGTTGGGCAATACCGATCGGCTCCTCCGGGTTCTCTGCCTGGTAGGCGAGCTGGTCGATGCGGTAGTCGCTGGCGACCACACCGGTCACGGAGGTGAGCTTCAGCACGGAGGTGATGTCGTAGCTCATCTCGAGCGACGTGTTGTGCAGCGTCGTCTCGGTGAAAGACGCGATGGCTCCCCGGTTTGTCCGGTCGGCCGTGTCGGTGACGCCGACGAACGAGTTGGGCCGGTCGAACCCGTAGGTGTATGTAAGCAGCGCTGAAAAGCCGGGCAGGGCGGACGGTGTTGCGAGGAGGCGTGCCCGCACGTTGCGCTGGGCAATGGTGTTCGTGCGGCCGAAGCCGTCCTGGTTGGAATCGATGTTTACGTAGTCGATGCCGGTATCCTGGGTCCCCCATTCGCCGGATACACGGAAGGCGAGCTGGTCTTCAATGATGGGACCGGTCACCATCATAGCACCTTCCCGTGCATCTTGGCTTCCGCCTCGGAGGCGGGCGGCCGCGCCCCAGTCAAAAGCCGGCGGTGCGGAGCGAACGTAGATGGCGCCCGCGAGCGCGTTGCGTCCGGAGGTGGTCGACTGCGGGCCGCGGAAAACTTCGACGGCTTCAACATCCCACATGCCGCGGATCGTCCGAGAGGTCGTGAAGGGGCCCTGGGGCACGCCGTCGATGTATAGCGTCGCGGTGGGTGTGCCACCGCCGCCGACGCCCACGTTGGTTACCCCGCGAATCGTAAACGTGCCGGCGCCGCTGGTCGATACGTTCCCGACCAGAAGGACTGCGTCTTCCCAGTCGCGCACGGGAAGGGCCTCTGCCTCGGCCTCCGTGACGACACCGACGCTGGTCTGCGTGTCCTGGAGATTCCGGACGAACTTCTCGCTGCGCACGACAACCTCAGCAAGTTCGGTCGCGCGTCGCGTCAGCGAAAACGAAACGGTGGTACGCTCCCCGGCTTCGACCGTGACCGTCTGATCTTGCGATACGTACCCGACGAAGGACACGTTGACGGTGGCGGAGCCGGTCGGTATGCGTTTCATCACGAACCGACCGAACGCATCCGTCGCGACGCCGCGGTCGGTGCCCTCGATTTGAACGTTGGCACCCGGAAGCGGCTCTCCCGAATTCGCCTCCACGACGCGGCCGGCGATGGTCCCGGTCTGCGCGTAGAGGGGCGTTGCGAAAACGAGCAGGGTCGCGACCAGAAGGAGCGACTTTCGGAGGGAGGGGAGAGGCATGCGTACTTCGATTCAGATCAATGGACACGGTTCGAGATCGTCGCACACCAGCGGCACGAGATCGATAACGGCCCGACACGGTCGCGGACAAGGGCACGGTTTGGCGCGCCCGGCACTGATACGCCCGTGTCATACCGCCTAATCACGGACGCAAAACCAATCTAGACTCAATATAAATAACTTTCAAGCGGGGAGTCCGCCGCTGGACGGTCGGCATCGTTCTTAACAAAAAGTGAAACTGAAAACTGGACGCCAGGCAGCCGCATCCGGGCATCCGCTGGATGCAAGCAACATTTCCGCGTCCGGACATGGACCCGGTGCCCGCACATGTGGCTCTTCGTAAATCTTGAAGACCGGCGGGGCGGCTTCGAAGGAATGCTCTCGCGTGGTCTATGCGGCACTCAGGGCAGGTTGACGTCCCTCTTGTTCGGCGCGGCGCCAGTACCTTTCGGGAAAGGAGAGAAAACGACGTTTCTTATACCGGAGCCGTCGGCATTTCCCGTCGGGCGTCATCGATTTGACCGGATACGTCTATCGCCACCACTCTTCCCGGATGTCCTCCGCATACAGATGATAGAGAATGCGCCGGATTCCCGTATCTTTTAAATGGCCGGGTGCGCCATTCCTCCCAACCGGTGACATGCTGTGCGACCCTACCGGCGCCCGACCAACGTCTAACGCCGGAATGCCCGAAACAAAAGGGAGAACGATGTTAGGTCGAGAATGCGGAAAAAACATGTCGCATATAGTCGTGTACGGTATTATATAGTAGCAGTATAACGCGAGCTCGGAGTGGCAGCTGATTTACAGAAATCAATAGACCGCATGAGTAAGACATTTTTTGAGTATGCGAAGTCGAACGGCCTGGACACGCAGGTCATTGACGGTCGACCTACGCTCGAGGAAGAAGTGGAAGACGAGGAAGGGCGGTCCAGGGCCACGTGGATCCTGACGTCCGACCGCGACCGCGACGGCGACCCCTTTGCGGCGCTCAACCGGGGCCACGAAACCACGCAGGTCAAGTCGAAGGGCTCGACGAACGTCAGCATTGATACGGTCGTCGTCGACATCTGCCAGTTCTACACGGACGGCAGCAAGGTCATCGCGCACGTCCGGGTCTCGAGTGGATCACGACGTGCATGCGTCGAGCAGGCCTGGCGCAAGTTCATGCGACGTCACTGCCTGAAGCGGGCGAAAGGCCTGGATGTAGAGCCGGCCCGGTTCGGCATTATCGTGCGGCAGACGGAGGGAGGGTGATCTGGGATTGGGAATTGGGAATTGAGAATTTAAAATTGGGGATATCGGATGGGGGATTGGCGGTGATCAGGACTCGTCATTGTTGCCGGTGGTGACCTCGACGCGCAGGACCTCCGACGGGCTGGTGATGAAAAGCGTAGTGCCATTTTCTCCGCCCCAGGCGAGGTTGGTTGCCCGCTGGTCCAGCGATAGCCGCCCGACCTCATCGCCTTCGTTGTTCAATACGGTAATCCCGCCGGGTCCCGTGGTGTAGAGGCGTCCCGCATCGTCGGTGACCATTCCATCCGCTGCTCCGGTATCATCGCTGGCGCCGACGCTGGCGAAGCGGATTCCGTTCTCGAGGTCGCCCTCCTCCGTCACCTCAAACCGCATGATGTCGCCCGTTTCCGTGTCGTTTACGTAGAGATAGGACTCGTCGGGCGAGAAAGCGATGCCGTTGGGAAGGCGGAAGGCATCGTAGAGCTGGATTGCTTCACCATCGCCCCCCACGCGATAGACGCCGGCGACATCGAGTTCGCGTTCCGCATCCGAGACCCCGAACGGCGGATCGGTGAAGTAAATCAGCGAGTCAGACCGGATCGCCACGTCGTTCGGACTGTTGAGGCGCTTTCCCTGGTACTCCGTGACGACGGCAACCATGTCGCCGGAGTCCATGAGACGCGAAACCCGTCCGGCATGCTGGGCGAGGATGAGCGTACCGTCTGGCATCTCCGCAATCCCGTTGGACCTGCCCGAGGAGTCGACAAACACGGAGGTTTCGGAGGAGGAGGCGTCCCACTGGTACACCCGGTTGGCGGGGATGTCACTGAAGAGGAGGCGTCCGTCGTCGAGCCAGTGCGGGCCCTCGGTGAACTCGTAGCCGCTGGCGATGACCTCCGGCTCGCCGAAGGAGACCTCCGGAGCCGGTGAGCAGGCGGCGAAGAAAAGCAGGGATCCAGTCAGGCAAACGACAGCACGAATCGCAGATCTCATCATTGGTGGGCGGTCAGATCGATTGGAACGAGGAATGGTTTGTCGAGGCGCACTATTGCCCGTGGCTGTAGATAGATTCGGCTACGGAGGGGCGGCGTGATGCGAACCGGATGGATCGCATCCGCCGTTCAGCCGATCCGTTCATCGACTGGAAAGCGTTCGTGCTCGTGAATCCGGATCTCGTCCATGGCCGGGTGGGCCGGGTTGAGCACGACGTTCCAGCTGTAGGGCACAACCACAGAGGGAACGATGAGTGCGAGCGAGTCCTCGTCGTTGAGCCAGTCGCGCCCGATCCGTTGCGATATGGTTCCCGGGGGACGGGCGTCCCACCCGGAGGGGAGATTCGCCGGGTCGAGCCGGCGGATGAGGTCTTCGCCGGCGTCTTCTGGCAGTTCGAGTCGGAAAAACACGTACTGCTCCAGATGGCGGTACGCGGGGAGCGTGGTGAGCGTCTCCAGGGCCGCAAGGGCGAGGGTTTCCGCCGTATACACGGCGCGGTGGCCGGGCGGGTTGAAGCGACCACCGTAGAGACGCGCCCCCTCGCCGCTGAAGGCCGAGTCGGCATAACTGCGTTTCGTGAGCCGCCAGAGCGTGCTGAACGCCATAAGAGGGTAGGGGCCGTAGCAGTCCACGGCTGGTCATGAAGGAGACGCGCATCTCCGGCCGATTACACGGGAATCCCGTGTTCGAGCCGGCCGAGGAGCCGCTCCACTTCTCTCGCGCCGGGTTCATACCGGGCAATTTCAAGGGGGACGCGGCCGCCGATGGCGTGCTGCTCGGACTGCAGCCAGTGCCGGGCATCGGCTTCCGATTCCAGCACCTCCACCGTGCGCTCGAACAACCGGGCCAGCCGGAACAGGCGATCGGACTCTTCCGCCGTAAGCCGCCCGCTGTCCTCGCGGCGTTTAAGGGTGCGTGGCGACGTGCCGAGCCAGCGGGCAAGATCCGCGGTCGACAGCTCCATGCGGTGTTTCAGCGCGTCGAGCGTTGCGGTCTCGAACCCGCGATCGATGGCGTCGAGCCATTGATCCAGCGTCCCGGGGTCCTGAAGGCCGATGGACCAGCCGAGATCCGGTCGGCCGGGCAGAGACGTCGTGGAGATAGGCATGATGGGAGGGGACGACCCACTCTGGAGTACATGTCGGCGAATTGGCGATCCAAAATCGACATCTGTCACGTTTCACGCCGCGGCGTCTACAATGTTCGCTCTACTTGACCTGTGGGAAATCGGCGCACGCCGTCGTCCCACACATACCTCTGCGTGAGGCGCCGAAAAAACCGTCTTCCTGTAAGCATGAGGCGTCCGCATCAGTTTTTTGGCAAACAATGAATCATTCTTCGTTCACATGAGTGCGAGGTACGCATGATGATTGACAAATAGATGATGGACATGGACGGCCGAGTCCGTTTGTAGATCAAATCTTTCTTACTGACGCCCCCATTCGACATGCTGGACATTCACGCGCTGCAGCTCCTGTCGAAGCTCATCAACGTGTCGTATCTCTGCCGCGAGGCGGGACTGAACCCGCGGACCATCCAGTCGAAGCTCCGTCGCGGGACGGAACTCACCGTGAAGGAAAGCCGCGCGATGTATCGTGTGCTGCGCAGCGACTTCGGGGCCGCGGGCTTTGAACTCGCAGATAAAAACGCGGCGGTCGGCGATCCGTCGCCCACCTGGGAAGACCTACTGACGTAACGCGATGCGACAGACAGCGGGGATGACCGTTAGGGAAACGCTCCGTCACTGGGGACTCAGTCTCGCGCTCGTCCCGCTTATCGCGTACGTCGTCGTCGCATATGCCGCGGGGTGGTACACCGTCTTGGATACGGCCTCGCTGATCGTCCACGAGGCCGGGCACTTCTTTTTCCGACCGTTCGGGTGGACGCTCTACCTTCTGGGAGGCTCGATCTACCAGTTGATCCTTCCGTCCCTCTTCGTCTGGACCTTTCTTCGGTCCGAGTACCGCCCGGGCGTGCAGGTCAGTTGTGCATGGCTGGGTCAGAATGCTATGAACGTGGCGACTTACATCGGGGATGCACAGGAGCGGGCGCTTCCACTCATCACCGGTGACGTCGAGACGCACGACTGGTGGCAGCTTCTCGGCGCCGCGGGTCTTCTTCCATACGACGATGTAATCGCCGGCGGGGTCGTCTTCTTCGCCGTCCTGTGCTTTCTCGCGGCGCTCATTGCCCCTCGCGCCCTCTAAACGTGATCCGCTGCCCGATCTGACAAGGACCCGTCAGAGGGATCACAGAGAAAATTATGTTGTGGATCGAGGGAAATTGAAGTCGTTATCACGTTGACAAACGTCGCGGCGTGTACCTTGCTGCTGTCGTTGTTGAAGGATCGGCCGTCGCCACCCTTCGAACACGATCCGCCCCCCGCCATCGACAGCGCCCCCCATGTTGTCTCTCTCTCACTGCGGTTCTGGCCCCGGTACACGTTCCCGGCGCCGGACATCGCTCGTTGTGCCCGTTCTGTCCCTCGTCTTTTTGTTTCTTGCCTCGGTTCTGCCGTCTACGGCGCAGGTTCCTCAGGAGTCCATTTATCCCGGTCTGACGGGGCAAGAGCTCATCGACGCGATCCGGGCAGACTACACCCCCGTGCAGACGCTCGGGTACGACGTCGCCCGGGACGAACTGTACCGCTACCTGGACACGGAGCGCGGCACGCTCGTCTGCGTCTACGGCGGCTACTCCGTCGACATCCCACTGGGGGAAGACCCGTCCAGCTACGCGTACCAGGGCGGGAGCGGGATCTCCGCTGAACATACGTGGCCGCAGTCGAAGGGCGCCGGGGACGAGCCGCAGAAGTCGGACATGCACATCCTGTATCCGGCCAAGCAGTCGATCAATTCAGCGCGCGCGAACAATCCGTTCGCGGACATCTCCGACGCGGAAACCGATGGGTGGTATGTCGGCGCGCAAAGCCAGTCGAACACGCCGACGTCGAATATCGATGCGTGGAGCGAGTCCGATGGCGCGTTCCCGGGCAATGCCAGCTACTCCGGTCGCTTCGAGCCGCGCGAGGATCACAAGGGGAATGCTGCCCGCGCGATGTTCTACTACTTCGTCGTCCACAACAGCTCGATTTCGGACGCTTCCTTCTTCGAGGCCCAGCGCGATGCGCTAATCGACTGGCATAACGCCGATCAGGTCGACGTGAAGGAATCGGACCGAAACCTGTGGATCGAGACGAAGCAGGGTACGGCGAACCCCTTCATCGCCGACACCACGCTCGTCCGCCGCATCTTCGAGGCGTCATCGGGCCCGACGGTCCAGTTCCTCGCAGGCTCCACGATCGCCGCCGAGTCCGCCAGCTCCATCACCCTCACGGTAGAACTCAAGAACCCGGATGGGACGGGGGTCGACGTGGACGTTGCGCTCCGGGAGGGGAGTAGCACGGCGGACGCAGCCGATTTCGGCGGCTTCAGCACGCAGACGGTGAGCTTCAGCGCCTCCGCCGGCGACGGTACCACAAAGACGGTTACGGTCCCGATCACGGACGACACGGCTCCGGAGCCGGAAGAAACCGGTCGCTTCGCCCTAGAAAACGCGACGGGGGCTCTCGTCGGGGCACCGGGGACGACCGACATCACGATCGCGGACGACGACGGGACGCCTCCCGGCCTGCTTATTAGCCAGTACGCGGAGGACGGGAACGTAAAGGGGATCGAACTCTGGAATAGCGGCTCGACGGTCATCGACTTCGCCTCGACGCCGTTGACGGTCAACCGATACGCGAACGGCGGAGACACGCCGGCGACCGAGTTTGCTCTCGCAACGGGAACGCTAGCTGCTGGTGAGGTGCTCGTCATCGCTGATGACGGTGCGAATGCCATCTGGAGCAGCCTCGGCATCGTGTTCGAATCGGCATCGCTTCAGTTCAACGGAAACGACGCCCTTGAAATCCTGCTCGGCGGTCAGCAATCCGACGTTCTGGGGATGCTTGGTACGGATCCCGGCGCGGCGTGGACCGGGGGCAGCGTGAGCACGGAGGGGCAAAACATCGCTCTTCGTCCCGGTATCACCACCCCAGATGCGGACGGCTGGATGAATCCGTCGCTTCGGTTCGGACGCATGGCCGCGGGGCCGCTCGACGACGGCGTGGGTGGCGACCTCGACGCATTCGGCCACCCGCCTGGCGAGGCCCCGTGCCCTGTCCCCGACGCGCAGCCGGACGGCCTGAATCTGTCGGCCACCGCGGCTTCGCTGACCGGCGAATTCGGTGCGGCAGCCACGGCCGATGAGTATCTGATCGTGCTCTCCCCGGAGGCGAGCATGACGCCGCCTCCCGTGAGCGGTACCTCATACGGCGAGGGAGACCCGCTTGGCGACGGATCCGTCGTGCAGTCCGGTCCGGCCACGACGTTCACCGCGACCGGACTGTCGTCCAGCACGACGTACTCGGCGTTCATCTACAGCGTGCGATTGATGTCACGGATCGACGGTCCGTGTACCGGTGCCCCGGTGTACCGTGCAACGGCGCCTCTCACCGGGACGGTGACGACCTCCTCCGACGGGGACGCCATGGCGCTGTTCATGGAGCCGTTTAATGATGCCACGCAGTATATCTTCGGCGACGGCCAGTCCGACGCGCGGGATGGCGACTCGAACTACTTCACCCGCACAGACGGAGCCAATATCAACAAAGCGTACACGGGCGCAAACGGCGCCTTTTTCGCGGGGCAGGACCTGGACGACGGGCAGGTTCTCGGCACCGCATTCCCGGGCACCCTGACGTGGACCGGAATCGATGTCTCCGGGATGAGGAATCTGGAGCTCCATCTCCTCATCGCTGAGGACCTCGAGAACGGAGGCGACATCGACGAGACCGACTACCTCCGTTTTGAGATTCGAATGGACGGCGGCCCGTGGCAGCCGGTCCTCGCGTTCGAAAACGACGGGTCCGCCTACAATACGTCCTTTCTGGAAGATACGGACTTCGACGGTACCGGGGACGGCACCTCGATCAGCAGCAGCGACGGAACGATGGTTTCGTTTACAAAACCCGTGGGAAGCACCGGAACGACGCTCGACCTTCGCTTCACGGCTTCGGTGGACGCCGGCGACGAGGACTTTGCCGTCGACGAGATTCGGATCACCGGCGAGAGCACGGTGTCGTCGGGCTCAGACGGAGATATAATCGTTACCGAGGTAATGCAGAACCCGTCCGATCTGAGCGATGCGGACGGGGAGTATGTCGAGCTATACAATACGACCGGCACGGACATCGACCTGGAGGGCTGGACGGTCCGAGATGACGGGTCGGACCGTCATGTGATCGGTGAGCGCCTCGTCGTCCCGGCGGGCGGGTACAGGCTTCTCTGCAAGACGCTGTCGGCTGCCGACGGATGCAGCTACGCCTTCGGAGCGGAAATGGCCGTCGCGAACGGCGCAGACGAACTTGAGCTCGTGGACCCGGACGGCACGGTGGTTGAGCGCATCGCCTACGACGGGGGAGCCGTCTGGCCCGACCCGAATGGCGCGGCGATGGTCTTTACGGGAACGTCGGAGGACGACACCAACGATGGGACGCTCTGGGTGGAAGCGACCGCACGTCAGCCAGGCTTCGATCTTGCGAGCGGCACCGACCTTGGTTCGCCCGGCATCCGCGGCACGGACCAGCGTATGGACGTGGTCCAGACGGCAGCCGATGTCGAGGGTTGGCGGCTGATGGCGGCCCCCGTCCCCGGCTTGACCGTCCAGTGGCTTGTCGACAACGGAGCCCACGTCCAGGGAATCAACCAGAACGACCCCTCGTCTGACCCGAACGTGTTCGTCCGCTACGACGGTCCGGGCGGTGCGACCGAACAGGAATACTGGCGACCGGCGACGGACGCTGCCGATGCGCTCGAGCCGGGCTGGGGTTTTCTCTGGAATCCGAACGGCACGAATCTGCCGACCACGTTTCGGACGACGAAGCCCAGCACCCTTCCCGCCGGGGATTTCACCCTGAGCGGCATCCCCACGGATGAGCAGTGGCACGTGATTGGCAATCCGTTTCCGAATCCGATAACCATCGACGACATCAATCTCGCCGCCCGGTCTTTTTCCACGACGCTGCAGGTGTGGGATCCATCGGCCGCCACCTACCGAACCCTGACGCAGGACACGGGGGCAGATGCGCTTGCGGCCATGGCCGGCGCCTGGGTGCAACGGGTGAATACGACGGGGACGTCGACCCAGCTGACCGTTCCGGCGAGAAGTCAGTCGGTACGTGGGGCGCCGTTTTATAAGGCCGTCCCCGGCTCCGATCCCGGCTTTGTCCATCTCACCCTCACCGGGTATGATGACAGGGGAGAGGTCGTGACGGTTGACGAAGCTGCGACGCTTATCCTGCGGGACGAGGCGGGCGAGGCTCTGGACGTGTATGACGCGCGCAAGCTGACCCCCATCACGGCCAGCTACGCGACCATAGCATTCGATGGGCCGGCCGGGGAGAAGGGGGCGCTCAGGGCGGTTGCGTCGCACGACTGGCCGCAGGAGCGCCGCGACGTGCCGTTCGACGTCGTCACCGCGGGTTCGCCGTCCGTGGCCACGTATCGTCTCACATGGCCGGAGGTGCAGATTCCGGCGGAGTACGAGATATCGCTGATCGATCGGGCGACGGACGCTGTGGTCGATTTGCGGAGCGAATCGCAGTACGAGTTGACAGCCGGCGGAGAGGCGCAGGCGACGCGATCTCAGGCGGTCGAGGCCGGCCCGGCTACCGTACGTGTCACATCCACAGGCTGGGCGCGTGGTTCAGCGGGGTTGACGTCCCCGTCCGCAACGCCCCTGCGCCGAATCGAGCCCTCAATGCGGACGTCCGCCGACGCTCCAGCGACGGCAAAAGCAAATGCCGATGCCGCGCGCTTCGTCCTGGTCATCAGCACCTCCCCCATACCGGTGGAAATGGCGACGTTCACGGCGAAGCTTGACAACCGGTCGGCCGTGCTCGAATGGACGACGGCGACGGAGCAGGCCAATCAGGGCTTTCACGTCGAGCAGCGCGTCAAAGACGAAGGCTTTCGTGCCGTCGGGTTCGTGCCGGGAGCAGGCACGACGAATAAGCCGAAGCGCTATTCCTTCCGTAGCGACCCGCTCGACATTGGCGTGACGACGTTTCGGCTGCGACAGGTCGACGCGGATGGGACGGAGACCGTGACGCGGACCATCGACGTGCGCGTGCGGCAGGACGAACCCATCGTGATCGACGCGCCAAGCCCGCATCCCGTCACCGGAACGGCGAGAATTTTCGTCGCGGTTCGCGACGCGGCAGAGATGACCGTAGATCTCTATGACGTGCTGGGACGCCGTATCCAGACATTGCATCACGGCCCCGTCCAGAGCGGTCAAACCGTGGGGTTAACGATTGACGGTGCGTCGCTTCCGAGCGGCATCTATTTCCTGCGCGCAACCGGAAACGGAGCAACGGTGACCCGGCGCATATCCGTTGTGCGGTGACAAGTTGTACGCTGACACGCGGCAATGCTGTACGAATCGAATTGTGATTTGGTGCGTCGATCCGTCACGAAGGGTCGACCCCAGTCCGCACATTCGAGCCGGAAAAATTGAGGGATGTCCGTGCCCTTCTCGTCGGCCCGGGTCCAGGTAACAATGCGACCGGAAGCGACGGTTTACCTGACAAGCCGCTGGACGGCAAGCCGTTACCGGGTCGTTCGGTTTCTACCGTCGGTTCCCCGTAGGTCTGGACGGCGTCGTCGAGCGGTTTGCGGCTCGATCGTTTGCGCAGCGGAAGCCCACGCGGAGGGATGCCTCCGTTTCATCCTGAAAGTCGCGGAAGCCGACGCCGAGGCGGAAGGCGTTCGATTTCCAGGAGCCTCCCCGGACAATGTGGCGCGTTTCATCCGGATCGCGGAACAGCGGGTTGAAGTCCGAGATGTCGTCGTAGCGCGGGGTGTAGGCATCTTCAACCCATTCCGCGACATTTCCGGCGACATCATGCAGGCCCCAGTCATTGGGCGGGTAGGAGCCTGCGGGCGCGGTGAATGCGTAACCGTCCCGATCTTTTCCGCGACGTCCGGGGTCGTAGTTGGCCAAGAACTCGCCGTCCGAGCGCTGAATTGAGAATCCGTCCCACGGGTAGATGCCGCCGACGATGCCCGCCCGCGCCGCATACTCCCATTCTGCTTCGGTCGGGAGGCGCTTGTCGGCCCATGCGCAGTATTCTCGAGCTTGCTCCCACGTGACGGCAACGACCGGATGCTGCGCGTACGCGTCGCTGTAGAAATATTGCGACCATGCAACCTGGATATCGGCATTTTGCCACGCCGATGAGTCCGGCCGGGCGTCCGCGCGCCGGTCCGTGGAGATGGAGTCGAGATACGCCCGGTAGTCGGCGTTCGTCACCTCGAAGCGATCGATGTAGAACTGCGACAGTGAGACGCGTTTGCGTCCGGCCGTCTGGATATCGAACGGATCAGCATCCGTGAGTCCCATGATAAACGTTCCGGCCGGCAGCCGGACGGACTGCTCATCCTGTGATAGCATCGGGGTGCCCGATACAGGAGGAACGCCGGGATCCTCAAACGGAGGCGGACCGGACCTCGGCACGACCAGCGGGTCGCTAACTTTCAGGTCTTCCCGCGCGTACGGCCGCTCGTAGGATTGCCGCGCAGGTCCGCCTGATCCAGCTCGGGCTGGATCCTCGAACGGGGTCTGCACCGACTCCCCCGGCGCCCGGGTGGTTGACCGATCCCAGCCGCGTGGTCCGGTATATTCTTGTTTCTCTTCGGTAGAATCCTCGTCTTTCTCTGCCGTCGCTCCGGATCCGCCGCACCCCGTCAGGGCGAGGCAGGCGATGGCAAAACCGCAAACGATAAGACGCATGAGGATCATTGAACGGGTGGGGGGAGAACGAACGAGTGCAAAATGAGGGAGCGCATGCATCAAGCGCAAATCCTCCGAAACCGCAGAAGGTCGCTCGGGGGAAGGTCCGATTCCCGTCGGCCACCGCATTACGTGCCATTGTCGTGCCGAATTTGCTCGACCGCGCCACCTGACGGCAGCACGGGTACCATCAACGCGCGGATGACCACTGCCTGTGTTACGGGCTCGTTTCAGTTCTTCGGCTCTGCGGTTCGATTTTCGGAAACTGGGAAGAATCTTCTGAAGTATACATGCGCAGAAAAGCAAACAGGGTCATGCTTCCTCATACAATGCTGCACGGCATTGCGACCTCATGATGTACCATGTCCTCTCACGATCGAGTGCCATCGACGCGACGTGCTCCATCCTCGCGTGGATCCTGTTTGTGAGCGAAGTTCTCCTTGAACGCATTTCTCGTGCGTAACGACCCGATCCCGTCGGATCGGTGTCCTTCGCTGTCTCCCCTTTTCGGTGGAATGAACGGACTACGCTGGAAGACCTGTAGGTCGTCCGGTTTCCTCCGGCATCACGCTATCTGTTCCTTACGCGTCCCGCGTCGTCGGTTGCGCATACAGCAGTCGATGTTGCAGTACGGGTTGGGTTCTGTAGAGGTGGTGTGGCGGTGCTCCGTCCGATCGTTTCGGTGACGACGAGCCGTCTGCGTGTTGTCTGGTCTCTCGAGGGTCATCTGCCTCCGCCCGCGGATCCCCGGTTGCGTGAAGCAGAATCATCAACAGAGAGTGCCGTTCGACCGCGCCGGTGTTGTCTGGTCCTGCGTCTCCCGACCGGTTCGTGCCAACGACCGGTTCGTGCCAACGACACGTCGTCGCGTCATTCCATCGGTTTCTCTCGATGCCTCCGGAGTCCTTCGCCTTTGCTGCTATGATCCAGCTTGAGTCTATCCTCGTGGGTACGGACCTCACCGTACACTGCGATTCCGTCCTTCAGTCTGCCGCATGTCTCGCTCGCCAATCTGGCGCGGAGCTCCACGTCGTGTATGTCGCTTCGGAGTGGGACCGCGACGACGAGCAGCCGCGGGACGCCCTGGACGCTCAGATTCGACGCGTGCTGCCGAATGATCCCCCGACCACCGTTGAAGTGCGGTTCGACCGCCCGTTTCACGGCATTCTCGTGCACGCGGCGGACGTCCACGCGGATCTCGTCGTGTTGGGGCCGACCCGCTCTGCGCCCGTCGTATCCCGCGTGCAGGCGACGACGGCGGAGCGAATCGTTCGATCGGCCGAGGTGCCGTGCCTGGTCGTCCGTTCGCCGATCACGAGAGGAGTCAATCGCTACGGGGTCGTGCTCGACGGGGCAGTGTCCGACCGCGGCCTGATCGATCTACTGGCCGACTGGTCGCCCCGGCTGGGCCCGGCGCCGGAGGTGACGCTTGTCGACCCGGTGCCGTCCGCGACGCTGGATGGGGCTGATCCGACCGATCCGATCCAGTTGCGCGCTGAGCATGCCCTGCCCGCGCACGTCGCGCTGTCGCGGGCCCGCGTCGACGGATCCGACCCGGTGGATGCTCTGATCGAGTGGGCGCGCATTGCCTCAAAGCAGTGGCTCGTTGTGACCACCTCGGCTCGTGCGGGGATGAACCGGATCTGGAAAGGGAGTCGTGCGGCGCGCCTGATCCACGAGGCGCCGTGCTCCGTGCTGCTTGTACCATCGACGTTTTGGCGCCGAGCGCCGATTGAGCTCGGCCGAGTCGCTGTCGCCGTTGGGCCAGGCGCCCGAGAGGGCGCACCCCGACGGTGGATCGAGGATCGCGTGGCGCACGCCCGGGAGTCGATGAAACTCATCCCGGTCGACGAACACGAGGACATCGTCGAGGCGGCATGGTCGGCACGGGCCGATCTCATTGTCGTCGATGATGATCGAACGAGCGGAGACTCGAAATCACCGCTCGACCCCGACCTGGAGGCGATTCTCGAGAAAACACCGGTCCCCGTTCTGGTTCTGCGAGATCTGCCGGAGGGGCCCATCGAGCACGTTCTCGTCGCCGTTGACACCGGTGAGCTGTGGTACGAAAAATTCGGGTGGGCGCGTCGACTGAATGACCGTTTCGGTACGCGAATCACGGTCTTTCACGCCGTTGACCTGGCGCTGAAAAGCCGGGTGCGTCGGACGCCGGGGGGCGAGTTCGTGTCGGGGGTGTCGACGTGGATGAAGGATGACGTGGAGCGCACGGTCTTGCCGGCGATGCGTGCCTGGCTTTGGGAGCGAGTCCGCCTGGCGGAATTGCCCGAGGACGCGGTGGACGTGAAGGTGAGCCTCACCGATCCGTGGTATGCCATTCCGACGCTGGCGCTGACCAGTGGCGTAGACCTGGTCGTGGCGGCGGTGCACAGCGCTCCGGGCCCGGACCCGGCGCCGCTCAGCCCCATTGCTCGCGCGGTGCTCACGGGCGGGTCGTATTCGGTTCTGGGCGTCGTCGACCGGGAACGGGCCATCGCTCGTGCTCACGAAGACCACCAGACCGAGGTTGAACGCCTTCAATCTTAACCTCGCGCCTTCCGTCGTTTACACCCGTTTCGCATGATTACGATCGCTTACGTTCTTCTTGGAATCTCGCTCGTCCTGGTGACGGGACGGCTTCTGGTCGGACCGAGTCTCTCAGACCGCGTCGTCGCCCTCGATATGCTCTCGTTCATCGCCGTCGGCGTAATTGCCGTCTACACGATCGCGACCGGATCAGCGGTGATGCTGGACGCAGCGCTCGTGCTCGCGCTCGTCGCCTTTCTGGGGACGGTGGCCTTCGCCCGCTTTGTGGAACGGAATCCGTCGCTTCTCAGCTCGGATGAGCCGGCGGACTCGGAGGCAACGCCGGCGTCGCTGCCGGCTGAAAGCGCCGCCACGGCATCCTCCGAGAGATAGACTCGCGGCGTCCATTTCGACCGCCGGTCGCTTCGCACGTTTGCTACTGGCCGGTATCCGTCCGTTCCGACCCATCCGTTCCTGCATCCCCTATGTCGATTCTCGTTTCTGCATGTCTTCTCATCGGCGGAGCGTTCGTTCTCGTCGCCGCAATTGGCCTTGTGCGATTGCCCGACCTGCTCATGCGCATGCATGCGGCAACGAAGGCCGGTACGCTGGGGGCCGGGCTCCTGCTGGCAGCCGTGGCCTTCTCCGTCCACGGGGACGGCGTCGCCGTGAAGTCCGTCGCAACCATCGTGTTTCTGCTGCTGACCGCGCCGATCGCTTCCCACGTCATCGCTCGCTCCGCCTATTACGCGGGCGACATCAAGCTCTGGGACAAGACGCATCTGGATGAGCTGGCTGAAGCGATCGGGTCCGGAGAACAGGCTGACGCACACCGTGCCGCCGTGAATGAAGGAAACCCGCCACGGTCCGCCGCACGAGCCTCCCGCATCGATCCGCCCGGGAATAACGATGCGGTCCCGACGGACGCCTGAGTCCACCCGCCGCCGGAGTACGAGTCGGCGATTGCATTCCGCCGCCCCCTTTGCTGACGACTTATACTTTTTTCTTCTATGATTCTCGCCGTCCTGATTACATTTTTTGCTGCGGGAGTGGCGCCACTCGTCGCGAGGCACGCCGGGCGACGCACCGGATGGGTGCTTAGCCTCGTGCCGGCCGGGCTATTCGTCTACTTCGCAACGTGGATCCCTGCAATTCAGCAGGGTGAGATCGTGCGTGTGGCGGTCGACTGGGTGCCGCAGTTCGGCGTCCAATTCGCCTTCGTCCTCGACGGGCTGAGCCTCCTCTTCGCGCTTCTCATCACGGGACTTGGTACGGCCATCCTCGCCTACGCCGGCGCCTATCTGGAAGGCAACCCGGATATCGGCCGCCTCTACGTCAGCCTCATCGCGTTCATGGGGGCGATGCTCGGCGTCGTGCTGGCGGACGACCTGATCGCGATGTTCGTGTTCTGGGAGCTGACGAGCATCACCTCGTATCTTCTAATCGGTTTCAAGCACGAGAAGGCCTACGCGAGGAAATCGGCGCTTCAGGCCCTGCTTGTGACCGGAGGAGGGGGGCTCGCCCTTCTCGCCGGCGTCATCCTCCTGGCCTCCGCCGGCGGCACGACGTCCATCACGGGGCTCCTGGCGGCGGAGACGCCGATCACGGAGCATGCCCTCTATCTACCGGCGTTTATTCTGATTGCCATCGGCGCGTTCACGAAGTCGGCGCAGTTTCCCTTTCACTTCTGGCTGCCGAACGCAATGGCGGCGCCGACGCCGGTGAGTGCCTTCCTGCACTCAGCGACGATGGTTAAGGCGGGCGTATATCTCCTGGCGCGCCTGGACCCGCTGCTCGGCGGAACCGCGGCGTGGACCTGGTCGCTCAGCGTTGTCGGAGCAATCACGATGCTCGTCGGCGCCATCGCGGCCGTGCGCCACACCGATCTGAAAAAGGTACTCGCGTACTCTACGATCACGGCGCTTGGGACGCTCGTCGTCCTGATCGGGCTCAGCTACCCCGCCGCGTTGAAAGCAGCCATCGTGTTCTTGATCGTGCACTCGCTGTACAAGAGCGTCCTGTTTCTGGTCGCGGGATCCGTGGATCACGAGACGGGTACGCGAGACGTTCTCGCGCTTGGGGGGCTGCGTACAAAGATGCCGTATTCCTTCGGCGCCGCGCTACTTGCCGGGCTATCGATGGCCGGGCTACCTCCGCTCTTCGGCTTTGTCGGAAAAGAGCTGGCGTATAAGGCGAAACTCGGCGTGGAAGGAATCGGCTGGGTGCTGCCCAGCGTGGCCGTTGCGGCCAACGCCTTGACCGTGATCGCAGCTGCGATTCTTGTGGTTCGACCCTTCTTCGGGCGCTACAGCAGCCCGGAGCGCGCGCACGAAGCACCCTTTGCCATGTGGATCGGTCCGGTCGTCATCGGTGGAGCGGGACTTGTTCTTGGCATTGTACCGGGTATTCTCGCCGGTATCGTTGCGCCGGCGGTCAACGTCGTCGCGGGCGAACCCGTGCCGATCGATCTGGCGCTGTGGTATGGGCTCAACACGGCGCTGCTGTTGAGCGTGATCACGGTCCTACTAGGTGCTGTCGGCGCCTGGAAGATGGACGCACTTCGTATGGGACTGCAGCATCTCGACGCCCTGCGCCGTGCGGGTCCCGAGGCCGTTTATGATCGCCTCATGAACGGGCTGCCACGTCTGGCGGAATGGCAGACATCTTTTTTTCAGGGCGGAAGTCTGCGCACCTATCTCGCGGCGACAATCACGACGCTCGTCGCTCTGGTTGGCGGCACGTACCTGTGGCAGGTCGGCATGGTCGTGCCATGGCCCGCGCCCGATCTTAGGCCGATCGAGCTTGTGGTGACCGGCATCGTCGCGGTGTCTGCCCTCGCCGTGACGGTCGTGCGCTCGCGCCTCGTGGCCGTGACGGCGCTCGGGGTGGTGGGCGTCGGTGTGGCGTTGCTCTTCGTGCTCTTCAGCGCGCCGGATCTGGCGATGACGCAGTTTCTCGTGGAGATCCTCATCGTGGTGATCGTGCTGCTCGTCATGCAGCACCTCCCCGACGAGGTGAACCGGACATCGCTGGGCCAGCGGATCCGGGATGCCGGGATCGCCGTCGGCGCCGGCGCCGTCGTGACCGTCCTCCTGCTGTCGGTAGGTCAGACGCCGGTCAGCCGTCATCTGTCCGACTTCTTCGGCGAAACAGCGGTCCCCGGGGGCTTCGGTCGCAACGTCGTGAATGTTATTCTTGTCGACTTCCGCGCCCTGGATACGCTGGGTGAGATCGCCGTGATCGCTGTCGCCGCGCTCGGCGTGTTTGTCCTGGTGAAAATGAACGCGCCTCTCGATGGTCTGACACGTCCTGCGCACCCGTCTGTCGTTTTGCAGACCGGCACCCGGCTCCTTATGAGCGTGCTGTTGCTGGCATCGTTGTTCATGCTGTGGCGTGGACACAACGAGCCGGGAGGGGGCTTCATCGGCGGACTCGTTGCCGCGGCGGCTCTCGTGCTGTACACGATCGCCTATCGTCAGGCCGGCACGGAGCGAATGCTTCGCGTGGCACCCCGCGTCCTCATTGGGTCGGGGCTCGCCGTCGCGCTGGCAAGCGGCCTCTTTGCCGTCATGGCCGGAAAAACCTACCTGACCGGACTCTGGGCCGGAATCGAGACTGGCACGGGCGTACTGAAACTCGGCACGCCGCTGCTGTTCGACGTGGGCGTTTTCCTCACGGTCGTCGGCGTCGTCATGACCATGGTGCTGGCCCTGGAGCGGATCTCGACGGCCCCCTCACCACTGATGGACGGCGAGGGCGATGGCACCCGAGAACCGGGGACGCATGACGAACGCACGCGTCCGCCTGCTCGCCGCGCACCTACGGCGCCCGAGACCTCGGAGACGCTTCCGGCTTCCTGACGATCGCTCCACGGACCTTCGAAGGGCCCTCACGTCGCGCCGACCCCGTCGCACACTGCCCGTTGCCAGACCCCTGTTCTCATGGATATTGCAGCCGCACTATTGATCGGTCTACTCACGGCTTCCGGAGTGTACCTGCTTCTTCGACGCAGCCTCCTCCGGATGCTGTTCGGACTGATCTTACTATCGAACGCCGTCAACCTGTTGCTCCTTACCGCGGGCGGGCTGACGCGCGGTCAGCCGCCGCTCATCTCCGGCACCGAAACCGTAATGGACTCGGCTGCCGCCAATCCGCTGCCGCAGGCCCTCATCCTGACCGCAATCGTGATTGGATTTGGACTGATTGCGTTCGCCCTCGTCCTGGTCTACCGCACCTACAAGACGATGGGGACACTGGATGCCGATGCCGTAGCCGCAGGGACGTCCCGCGACGGTTCCTGATCTTGTTGGTGCGTGCGTCCGTCCGTCGCCCCATTCACCCCACTGTTTCTGACGTTCATGAGTGATCTACTCGTCCTTCCGGTCGTGATTCCCCTCGCCACGATGGTGGCGACCCTTCTCGCCTGGAGAGCCATTCGTCTTCAACGCATCCTTCACCTTCTCGGCGCCGCAGGCCTTGCCGTGGCCTCGGTTGTGGTGGCCGTTTCGGTGTGGAACGGCGGGATCATGCACCTGCAGGTGGGATCGTGGTCTTCTCCCTTTGGCATTACGCTCGTCGCAGACGTCCTGAGCGCAGCGATGCTGGTCGTCGTCGGTCTGACCGGCGCAGCCGTGGGCGTGTATGCCGTGGGATCGATCGGCGGCGAGCGGGAGCGGTTTGGCTTCTACCCGCTCTACCACGCGCTGCTGATGGGGGTGAGCGGGGCCTTCCTCGCGGGCGATCTGTTCAACCTCTACGTCTGGTTCGAGGTGATGCTCATCAGCTCGTTCGTCCTGCTCGTCCTCGGCAACGACACGGAGCAGGTCCGTGGCGCGAGCACGTATGTCATCATTAATCTGGTCTCGTCGCTCTGCTTTCTGGCGGCGATCGGTCTGCTGTACGGCCTCACCGGATCGCTGAACCTGGCAGATCTGGCGAGCCGCCTTCCGGGCGTCGGGGAGCCTGCACTGGTGACGACCATCGCGATGCTGTTCCTGATTGCCTTCGGCATCAAGGCGGCCGTCTTTCCGCTGTTTTTCTGGTTGCCGGCATCGTATCACACGCCGCCGGTCGCCGTCTCCGCCATCTTCGCCGGGTTGCTGACCAAGGTCGGGGTGTACGCGCTGATTCGTGTCTTCACGTTGCTCTTCACACAGGACATCGGGTACACGCATACGATGCTGCTGGGCATCGCCATGCTAACGATGATCACCGGCGTGCTCGGCGCGGCCGCCCAGTTTGAGTTCCGAAAGGTATTGTCGTTCCACATCGTGAGCCAGATCGGCTACATGGTGCTCGGCCTCGCCCTTTTCACCCCGCTCGCGCTCCTGGGCGCCGTGTTCTACATCATCCACCACATCATTGTAAAGACCAACCTCTTCCTGGTAAGCGGTCTCGCCCATCGGTTCGGCGACACGTTCGAGTTGAAGTCCCTCGGTGGCCTCTACCGGTCGAAGCCGTGGCTGGCGATCCTCTTTGCGATTCCGGCTCTGTCGCTAGCCGGCCTGCCGCCGCTGTCCGGCTTCTGGGCGAAGTTCGTCATCATCCGTGCGGGGCTGGAGACTGAGGCGTATGTCGCGGTCGCCGTGGCCCTCGTTGTGGGTCTCCTGACGCTTTACTCGATGACGAAAATATGGAACGAGGCCTTCTGGAAGCCGCTCGTCTCGTCCGACACGATGTCCGAAGCGGACCCCGACCGCGCGCCGGACGAAGGGCTCCTACCGAGGCCGTCTCTGGCCTGGATGGTGACCCCTGTTGTTGTGCTCGCCGTGATCACGCTCGGCATCGGACTCTACGCCGAGCCGCTCGCTATGATTGCCGTCCGCGCCGCCGACGAGCTTCTCCTGCCGGAGGCGTATGTCGAAGCCGTTCTTGGGTCCGACGTGGCCGAGAAACGGTCGCTGCCGTAATACCTTCGTGTGGATGATTCCCGACACATCTCCACACGCATAATCGATATCACGTTAATTCATAGTCGACCGTTCATACACTACGATGAATCTCTTTTTTCTCAATGTCGTGCTCGCCGTCGCCTGGGCTGCCGTAAACGGTTCGTTTTCGGCAACGACGGTGATGGCCGGGTTCGGCCTCGGCTACCTGGTATTGCTCATCGCGCGGCCCGTTTTCGGCCGCTCGGCCTACTACGGCGGGTTGTGGCGGGTGCTCGCGTTTGCGGGGATCTACGTGTGGGAGCTGATCGCCTCGAGCGTCCGGGTTGCCATCGACGTGCTGAGCCCGCGCCTGACCATGCGCCCGGCCGTGGTCCGCGTCCCACTCCTCGCGCGGTCGGACGCCTCGGTCACGCTCCTCGCCAATCTGATTTCGCTGACCCCGGGGACGCTCAGTCTGGAAGTGGAAGAAGGCAACGGAGCCCTCTTTGTCCACGCGATGGACGTGCAGGACCCGGAAGACCTCCGCCGCGAAATCCGGGACACCCTGGAGCGGCGTGTCGTCGCACTCTTCGAACCGGCGTAGGGATCGGTGATGCGTTGGATCGTTCAGGTGTTGGGGCGTTGGATCGTTGGGGCGTTGGGCCGTTGGATCGTTGAGTCGTTAGATCGTTGAATCGTTAGTGCGTTGAATCGTTGGTGCGTTCGGGATCGCCCGCCCACTCGGATTCAAATCCGACCCAGA
>NZ_DAXETW010000092.1:0-19191 GCF_051155795.1 Longibacter sp. | reverse complement strand
TCGCGCGGCGTCGTGATGTTCGGGATGGACGAGCTCTTTGCCGGCTGGAAGACCGCCCCGATGACGACCTGCGCCGTCATCAGCGCGTAGAGCCATGGGACGTCCGAGGCGTCGTTGATCAGCAGAAAACCCAGCACGACGACCGACCGCGCCAGGTCTGCCCCGATCATGAGCCGGCGACGGTCGAAGCGATCGACGATCACCCCCGCCAGAGGGGCCACGATCGCCCACGGCAGCATCTTGATGATAAAGACAAGCCCGAGGGCGAGGGGCGAGTTGGACAGGGTGCTGACCAGCGTGTAGAGAGCGATGGTGTTGAACCAGTCGCCCAGGTACGAGATCAGCGTCCCGGCCCAGAGCCGACGAAAATTGAGGTTGGTGCGCAGGAGCTCGATATACCCCGCCTGCTCATCTACGTCGACGTCGTGGGATGTCTGGGAAGAAGAAGTAGCCATAGGTCACGTTAGACCGACCCGACCCGGGACAGGGTTTCTGGCCTACGATAAAATCACGATGCCGGACGTCGTTCGGGGGTTGGGTTCAAGGTTCAGGGTTCAAGGTTCAGGGTTCTGGGTGCCGGCTGCCTGCGTCATCCCATGTGTTGAATCCCGCCCTGAAAGACAGGTCGTGGACACTTGTACGGTCAACTCTCGCCTCGATTCAGGCATGCACTCGACATCTCTGTCCGTTGCAGCGATCCCTTGACCGACATACAAACGTATTGCCTGATGTTGCTGAGGCAGAGCGTACCTCACGGTGCCGGTAGCACAGGGGGCGGACGCAATCTCCGATCGCGACCGTCGAGCCTCACGCACGGCATCGGGCGAACAGTTTACTCCCCCCATAAATCAACGCTCCACCGCATCAACGCACCAACGCACCAACGCATCAACGCCCTAACGATCCAACGATCCAACGCATATTCCCAATCCATCCTCACAGTTCGGGCATACAAAAACCCCCCGCCGTTTGTGACGGGGTGCTGGAACCATGCGGCACGAGGAGCCCTCAGGGTCAGGCCTCGTCGTTCTCCGCGTTCTCTTCGTCCGCTGCTGCACCCTGCTCGGGACGGAGTAGCGGGAAGAGAATGACATCGCGGATGGACTCCTGTCCGGTCAAGATCATCGTGAGGCGGTCGACCCCGATGCCGAGACCGGCCGCGGGCGGCATGCCGTACTCCATCGCGCGCAGGTAATCCTCATCGATCGGCGTCGCCTCGTCGTCGCCGGCCGCCCGCATCGCCGCCTGCTCCTCAAAGCGTTCGCGCTGATCCTGCGGGTCGTTCAGTTCACTGAAGGCATTGGCCACCTCCTTCCCGGCGATGATGAGCTCAAATCGCTCGACAAGCCCTTCCTCGTCGCGGTGCTTCTTCGCGAGTGGGCTGAGCTCGACGGGGTAATCGATCACGAACGTCGGCTGGATGAGCGACGGCTCGACCGTTTCCCCGAAAACCTCGTCCAGAAGCTTGCCGAGCCCCATGTCGTCATCGATATCATCGAGATGGAGTTCGTTTTTCGCAACGTCGAAGACCCGGTCGCGATCGGCCTGGTAGAGGTCGAAGCCCGTTGCCTCCTCGATGGCGTCGAAAAAGGTGACGCGCTCGAACGGCGGCTCCAGCGAGATGGTGTGCCCCTGCCATTCGAATTCCGGCTCATCGTGTAGAGCGGTGGCGATAGCGCCGAGAAGCGTCTCCGTGAGCTCCATCATCCACGCATAGTCCTTGTACGCCACGTAGAGCTCCATCATCGTGAATTCCGGATTGTGAAAGCGGCTAAGGCCCTCATTCCGGAAGTCCTTTGAGATCTCGTACACGCCGTCGAAGCCGCCGACGAGCAGGCGCTTGAGGTAGAGCTCATCCGCAATGCGGAGAAAGAGCTCCATGTCGAGCGCGTTGTGGTGCGTCGTAAACGGACGCGCGGTCGCGCCCCCGTAGACGGGCTGCAGGACTGGCGTTTCGACCTCGAGGTAGCCCCGGTCATCGAGGAAGTCGCGCATCGTCCGGATGAGCGTGGAACGCTTGCGAAAGACGTCTCGCACCTCTGGATTCACGACAAGGTCGACGTAGCGCTGGCGGTACCGGAATTCCTTATCGGTGACCTCGTTGTAAACCTCGACATTTCCCTCTTCATCCTCACGCTCTTTCACGACCGGAAGCGGCTTAAGCGACTTCGCGAGGAGCTGGAAGTCGTCGCCGGCCCGGACCGTCACCTCGCCCATGCGGGTGCGGAAAACGTGGCCCTTGAGCCCAACGATGTCGCCGATGTCGAGAAGTTCAGTAAAGACCTCATCGTACAGGTCCTCCGGCAGATCGTTTTTCCGGATGTACGCCTGGATGGTCCCCGTCGAGTCCTGAACGTCGAAAAACGCCGACTTGCCCATAACGCGCATCGACGTGATGCGCCCGGCGATGGACACCACGTACGGCGGCTCCTCGTCCCCGTCCGGCTGATGCTTGTCGTCATCGAACGTGTCGATGATTTCCTGTGCGTGGGCGTCGACGTCCCAGGCATACGGGTATGGATCAATACCCTGGGCTTCGAGCGCCTCTCGTTCTTCGCGTCTGCGCTGTTCCTGTTCGGTCAGTTCGGCGGACGATGCGGACATGCAGGGGGGAGGCGTGATGTTGGAAAGGACAGTGCGTCGGTGGGCAGGGACTATCGCCGCAAAATATCCCGTACGGACACATACAAAAGACGCTCCCCGACAGGTCGAGTTGCGCCTCGTTCAGTGTCAAGTGGAAAATGCGAACGGCGAAATGTGGGGAGGGATAACCTGTACACGCGTCGGTGCACGTGAGCCGGCTCGAACGCCCGGGAATCGGGGCTGACGAACGCTTGGCGGCAGGCTGTTCCGGGAGGCACTCCGTGCACCGGAGGCGTGGCCGAATTCCGGTGCTACGAGATCCACTGGTCGGCCTCAAGCAGGAGAGCGTCGTGGTGACTCTGGAGCAGGTGAGTGACGTGTTCGCTGAGTTCGCGCGATGAGCTTCCGTCGGGTTGCGCGGAGATGAGGGAGGCCATGCGGTGCGTACCCTCCTCCAGAACACCGAGTGCATCATTGAGGGCGAACCACCATGGTTTCTCGCCGGTGCCTTCGTCGTCTGCCTCGTTGCAGAGATGCATGACGCTGGATTTGCCGGTGCTGAGCGCCGACCGAAGGCTGGTCACCGCCTCCTGTGCGGTGTCGATCATGGAGTTCAGCTTCTCCCGCTGGCCGAGGGAGAGGGCTGCGTCGGCGGCCCTGCGTTCGAAGCAAAGAGCGCGTTCGAGAATCTGAACGGCGGCGACGGCAACCGACTGGAAGGCAGCGCTGTACGATTCCTGGGCACGGAGAAGCCCCTGCAGGGCCTCAATCCGGGTGGCGGGCGAGGGAGCCTCATCCGCGTCACTATCCACCAGGAGCGGCTTGCTCTTGAGACGTTCGCGATATCCCGCCGGTTGTCGGGCGGGCGCCGGACGACGGGCAGCCTGTGCGTCGCGCGTGTCGTTCTCGGTCATGATGCAAATACACTATGGCACATTCAGCGTCGGCGGCCGAGGGCTCGGGATGAGCCGGTCGGAGCCGGTTCCGGCGATCGGGAGCGCACGTTGCACACCGGATGTACCGGATGGCTCGGTCCGTCTTCCGATCGCGGACGTACAACGGGGCCTGATAGGGCGTGATCCGCGACAGGTTCCCGCCGTCACCCGTCACCGCGAAGAACGGGATCGGGGCAAAGACTTTCAACCGGTCAAGCGCCGATTTCCTTGCACGAATCTGAAGACCCGGATTCGCCGTGTGTCTATGACGGGAACGTCAGATGTCGAGGCCCTGGGGTTCAGATGTTCGGATCGGAGGATCGCAAGAGATCAAGGATCGCACCGGCCTGATCGTGTGTCAGTTTGTCAGCACGCCGGGCCACGCGAACCTGCTCCTTTGCCAGGGCGCAGTACACGGGAAGAAGGTGCGGCGCTGCTGATTGCAGGGCGTCCAAGTGCTTCCGGATCGTTCCGCTGTCGCCGCGTGCCACGGGGCCGGTCATCGCCGACTCGGGTGATTCCTGTGACAGGTTTGACCACGTGCGGTCGATCAGGGGTTGAACGACGGCCGTCGCATCGTCTGGAGCGATCCCGGCCGTTCCCAGCACCTCTCGTACGACGGCCAGGAGCGCAGCGAGGCCGTTTGAGGCAAGCGCCGCCGCCGCATGCACGCGGGTCTTTTCGTTGGCCGACAGCCTCAGTGGACGTGCACCGAGACGTCGAACCAGCGCAGCGCCGTACTCAACGGCAATGGGGTCTCCTTCCAGGCCGACGAAGATGTCATCGAACGCTCCAGGGTGATCAGGTCCTGGAAACGTTTGCATCGGATGCAGGCTGAGGAGCGCCGCCCCCTCTCCGGAGAGAACGCCGAGCACGGCAGCCGGGACAGCACCGGACGTGTGCGCCACCACGGTCTTGTGCCACGGGTGATCGATCTGAGCGAGCCGGTAGGCCACGTCACCGATCACGTCGTCCGGAACGCAAAGGAACACCGCGCGGGTCGACGCCGGCAGAGCCTCCTCGTTGGACGCGGCGACAGACGCATCTACGGCCGCAGCCAGACGATCGGCCGCCGAAACGTCGCGACTGATCACACCGGCAACAGTAATGCCCGCGCCTGCCATCCGCCGGGCCAGAGCCGTTCCGACGGCGCCGGCACCTAAGACCGTGACCGGTCGCTTAGAGGGACGCTCAGCGGAGGAAGAAACAGACATACGAATGTCAGCGGACGCAGACGAGAAAACGACGTGGAGGCATCAGTGGCGGGACGCCGGCGGCGGTCCTTCAGGTGTCGGCATGAGCGCGGATCTCTTCAACGATCTTGAGGTGATGTCGGCAGTGCACCCTCGCAGCACGGAGCCACTGCGGCGCGGTGAGGACCCCCCAGGCGTGATGCTCCAGCCCCCGATCTTCGGGCGCGTTCGCGTCCACCGCGCGTACCGCCGTCTCCATTTTTCCCGCGGCCCTTGCGTAAGACGTCTCCAGGTCATCCGGGGACAGATCAGAGGGCGGATGCGTCTTCTCCGGAGCCTGTCCGACGCCTCGCGGGATGATCTCGCTTTCAAGAATGGTCTTTCCGGCCGCGGTAAGCGACGGCTCATCCCCGTTCACAGCGCCATTCGCGAGAAGCGTCGCCGCCTTCAACATCCTACCGGTCGCGCCGAGAACGTGGTAGAGGTGCTGGGCCGGCGACCAGTCCGATACCTCCGGCACGGCGCGGTAGATCGACGGGTCGTCGGAGGTCACAAGAGCCCGTATGTCGTCGAACGCGACCTGCAGGCGATCGGTCTCGGCGGCAAGATCGATATCCGTCATGTCGAGATGTTGGCCGATTGGGAAGGAATTGACGGCGGCGCTATCCGTCGCTGGAGGATGACAGGATCCGGGCATATCGATCCGGGTGGTCGAACAGGTCTACCGCTGCGGCGACCCGCACGTCGTAATCGAGCGTCCGTTCGATGCGCTGGCTCTCGGGCACGAAGCGGGCCAAAATCTCGCGCTCCAGATGCCGCTTCAGCGCGGTGGCGTGCTCATCGAACTCATCGATCTTCTCCTGGCGCAGCGCCTGTTGCAGCTCCGCCACCTCGTCGCTCACGTCGTCGTAGCCGTCGTCGGCGAAGCGCGTGCTAAGCTTGTCCAGCGCCGTCTCCGCGTCGGTCGGATACGCGAACCGGTTCTCTTCCAGCCACCTCCGGAATTCAAGCAGCGTCGTGTCGTTCACTCGAAAACCATCATGAATCGAGTCGGTCCGGGCCGCGAAGTGGTTTGCGTAGAAAAAGAAGGCGGCCCGTCGCTGAAGCGCCTGCTCCAGCTCACTCGTCGGCAACTCCTCAACGATAACATCCGGCTCGATTCCGTGCTGATCCCGAACGGTCCGCCCGCCTGCGGTTTCGAACGTCCGTCCGACCGAGTCGGGAACGGCGGTCGACTCCCCCCCGGAGTAGTTGATCGACTGAATGGACCGGCCACTCGGCGTGTAGTATTTGGCGGTCGTCATCTTCAGCGACGTGTTGTGCGGAAGCGACCGAACGACCTGGACAAGGCCTTTGCCGTAGGTCGTGACGCCCATAACGACCCCACGGTCGAGGTCCTGGACGGCGCCGGCGACAATCTCCGAGGCCGACGCGCTGAAGCCGTCGACCAGCACGACCAGCGGGACATCCGGAAGCATTGGGACGCGGTCACTTCGGTACGTTCGCTCGGTTTCGGGCAGGCGCCCCCGGGTGGAGACGATGACCGATCCGCGGGGAACGAAGAGCTCCGTCACGTCGACCGCCGCGTCCAGAAGACCACCCGGGTTGCCGCGAAGGTCAATCACCAGGCCGCGCAGAGAACGCTGTTTCTGCAGATCCCGAATGGCGTCGCGCACCTCCCCGCCGGCTTCTCGGGTAAACCGTTCCAGCTTCACGTATCCGACGCCGCCCACGTCCGAGGATGGGCCGACGAACCCGGCGAACGTGACGTTATCCAGTTCAACCTGTTCACGGGTGAGCGTAAACTCGATCGGCGTCGTCGATCCCTGTCGTTCGACGACAATTTCGACCGTCGTACCGGGCTCCCCGCGGAGAAGCGTACGCACATCCGTCATCGAGAGCCCTTCCGCCGATTGGTCTTCGATTCGTACGATGACATCCCCGGCGCGCACGCCCTGTTTGTACCCGCTCGCCCCTTCGATGGGCGACAGCACCGTGATTTTGCCGCCGCGCTTACCGACGTTCAACCCGACGCCCCCGTAGCGCCCCCGCGTGATGATATTCAGGTCGGCGTTATCGGCTTCGTCGATGAACGTCGTATACGGGTCGAGCTCGGCAAGCATCGCGTCGATCCCCGTTCGCATGAGATGCTCCGGATCGAGCGGCTGTACATAGCCGGTCACGAGCTCCTCATAGGCGGCGCCGAAGATCTGAAAGTTCTTTCGGAGCTCGAAAAAGTCGTCATCTCGCGGCATCAAGAAGCCGACGAAGGTCCCGGCCAGGAGCGATCCGACGACAGCAAGGACGACGAGGGACGCGGTCGCAGTTCGGCGAAACATAGCGGGGGGGATTTGCTGTGCGAGAAGCCGGGACGTCAGGGTGGCACTCCATTCGGGCGCGAAAACCATACCGCCGAGGCCGGAGCCGGCGGCCGACGGCCGGTTCGGCCCGGCAGCATCCCGAACGGCGAGCCGGGCCGTGATGGACCTTACGCATCGGACATGCCGAGTTCCCGGCGGCGCTTCTTCGTGACCCAGGCGACGACGAGGATCGAAAACTCGTAGAGCAGAAGCAACGGAAGGGCCACAATAAGCTGCGAGATGGGGTCCGGCGGCGTCAGAAAGGCCCCGATGACGAGCACGGTTAGCAATGCGTACTTGCGGTGGGTGCGCATGAACTCCGGCGTGATCAGGCCGACCTTGCCGAGGAAGTACATAACGACGGGCATTTCGAAGAGAAGCCCCGACCCGAACGCCCAGAACGTCACCATGCTGAAGTAGGTCATGATGTCGAACTGGTTCTCGATCTGCGCCGACAGTTCGTAGGATGCAAAAAACTGAAGCGCGAGCGGCGTCAGGATGAGATAGCCGAAGGAGACGCCCATGAAAAAGAAGAGCGCGGCGAAGACGGCCGCAAACCGCATCCCGCCCCGTTCTTCCGGGTAGAGCGCCGGCTCGATGAACTTCCACACGAAGTAAACGAACACGGGCGACCCGAGGATGACGCCAACGACGATCAGCGTGCCGATGTCGGCGAAAAACTGGCCGGTGATCGTGCGATTCAGAAGGTGGAGCTCTTTCGCATCGATGCCCAGCACGCCATACATAAAAAAGTCCGTCCGCGTCGGCCCGATCAGAACGTCGTTAATGATCCACTGGCGGAGAACGACGCTCGCGATGATGCCCGCGACGAAGCCGGAGCAGCCCTTGATGATCGTCCAGCGCAGATCTTCCAGGTGGTCGAGCAGCGACATGTTGCCGGCTTCCATCACCGGATCGCTTTCCGATTCATCGGGTGCCGCCGACCCATCGCCCTGAATGCCGGGATGGCGTTCGGTATCGGAAGTAGGGGCATCGGCCATAAGGTCGAGATCAGGCTGGTACGACAGGAAGAGGGCAGGTCGTCATGGAGGAGACCACCCTGAAACGGCGCGAATGCATACGACAACGCCCCGCAGGAAGTCCCCCGGGGCGACGCAACAGGCGTTCACGGATGGTCAGCGGCGTCTCCTTTGCGCTCCGGCGGGATCAGCCGTTACGCGCTGTCCGAACTCGAGTTTTTGTTTTCGCGGAGGTTCAGGTCCAGCAGGGAGTCGACCCAGATGCCGTCGTCTTCGATCCGCGACTGACCGCTGCTCCAGGTAAAGTTAAACAGCGTCATCATGCCGACGACGTTGAAGTTCTGCTCGCGCAATAGCTCGAGGGCCTGAGCGGCGCTGCGACCACTGTTGATGATGTCGTCGAGCAAAACGGTGGGCTTTTCCGGCGTGACCGGCCCTTCCACGAGCCGCCGCCGTCCGTGGCCTTTGGCTTCGTCCCGAACGAGACCGCCCTTGAAGGCCGGAGTCCCGCCGTCGGCGAGAACGCTGCAGACGAGTGGATAGGCACCGAAGCCGTAGCCAACGACCTGATATACGTCTCGGTCGCGCAACCGGTCGCCGAGGACGCCGCCCACCTCGGCGAAGAGGTCACCGTCGAGCATGGGAACGCGCGTGTCCAGGAGCCACCCGATCGGCTGGCCACGTGGGTCCGTGATTAATTCGTCCTCACGCCGGATGAGCGCACGATCGTAGATGCGACGCCCCAGATCGACAAGATCGGCGTAGGCGGACGAACTAAGCGAGCTGCGGTCCATCGACGGCATAGGGATGCGACAGAGTCTGGGTGAAGCAAGCCGCCGGACTGGGGCGACCGGGGCGGGCAATCGGAGGGATTACCGCGCCGCGCCGTGCAGAGGGCGCCGGTACGGCTCGGGAAACAGCGGTATCTGTACGGGCGGGCGAGCAGATCGGTTGTAGCGTCTGAACCGCGCGAGTCGCGATTCCGTTCCGTGCTACGCGACAACGAAGTCGTAAAGCGGGAAGCGGTTACAGAGGGCATGGACGTCGCTGCGGACGGATTCGCGAACCGCTTCATCGTGCGGAGCGTCGAGGACGCGATCGATGAGCGCTACGATCTCACGGAATTCGTCAGGACCGAAGCCGCGCGTCGTCATCGCCGGCGTTCCGAGCCGGATGCCGCTTGTCACAAACGGGCTCTCGGTATCGTACGGAACCATGTTCTTGTTGGCGGTGACATCCGCGGCCTCGAGCGCCTCTTCGGCCTCCTTGCCGGTCAACCCCTTGTTGCGCAGGTCAATCAGTACGAGGTGGTTGTCCGTCCCGCCGGAAACGAGGTCGTACCCGCGCGACCGCAGGGCGTCCGCCATCGCCTTGGCGTTCTCGACGACGTTCGCCGCGTAGGTAGAAAACTCGGGCTGTAGCGCCTCGCGGAAGGCGACCGCTTTTGCCGCAATCACGTGCATCAGCGGCCCGCCCTGCGTCCCCGGAAAAACGCCCGAATCGAGCACCTGCCCGAGCGACTTCGTCCGGCCGTCCCGGAAGGTGTAGCCGAACGGATTGTCAATGTCCGAGCCGACCAGGATCATGCCGCCGCGGGGTCCGCGGAGCGTCTTGTGGGTGGTCGTGGTCATGACGTGGGCGTGCGGCGCCGGGTCGTTCAACACCCCGGCGGCGATGAGCCCCGCCGTGTGCGCCATGTCCATCCAGAGCAGCGCTCCCACCTCATCCGCGATCTCGCGGAAGGCGGCATAGTCGAAGTCGCGCGGATAGGCACTCGCGCCGATCGAAATCATCTTTGGCTGCACCTCCAGCGCCTTGTCCCGCACCCGGTTCATGTCAATCCTCCCCGCGTTCGGTCCCTCCTTGTCCACCCCGTAGAAATGCGCTTTGTACAGGATGCCGGAGAAGTTGACCGGACTGCCATGCGTGAGGTGGCCGCCGTGCGCCAGGTCGAGGCCGAGAAGTTTGTCCCCGGGATCCAGCGCTTTCAGGTAGAGCGCTGCGTTGGCCTGCGCCCCCGAATGCGGCTGTACGTTGACCCAATCGACCCCGAACAGCTCTTTGGCACGGTCACGGGCCAGATCCTCCGCCACGTCCACGTACTTGCACCCTCCGTAATACCGTTTTCCCGGAAGGCCCTCGGCATATTTGTTCGTGAGCGGCGACCCCATCGCCTCCATCACGGCTCGCGAGGCGAAGTTTTCCGACGCGATCAATTCGATCCCGTCATTCTGCCGCTCCACCTCACGGCGCATGGCGTCGAATACCTCGGGATCCTCCTGCGCGAGGGGCGTCGTGGATGCCTGGACGGACAGGTCACTCATGGGAAATACAGACGTGTTGGAAAGGGGACGAACCAGCGGCTACGCCTTCGGCTCTGGGCATACCGAGGGAGCCACGTCACGCGATGGGTCAAAACGGGCGTTACGACGCACGGTTCGCCGCGGCGGCTATTTTTCAGGCTCCCGGAGCGTGACGAACATGCCGGCCACCCCGAAATAACGATACTCGGACACGTCGTCTCCATCCGGGTCCACGTCATAGGTGCTGCAGACCACGTAGGATCGCCGCGTCGTCACCTCTTCCACGCCGGCCGCGACGAGCTCCGATCCGGCCCCGCCGAGCACACGTCCCAGGAGGCCGCCACCGGTCTCGTGCTCGATCCGGTCGGCTGATCGCTGCTTGAAGAAGGCGGAGAAGTCGTCCATCCCCGGATTGACCATGTACAGGATGAACCCGAGGACGAGAAGCCCGATGAGCTTTTTCATGAGGGGGGCACGGTTCTGAACATCAAGCGCGTTGCCGGTCCAACTGCTTGCGAAGCAGCCGGGTCCGTCCGGTCTTGGCGTCCCGGCATTTGTCAATCCGATAATGCACGCATAATGGCGGGATAATGGCCGGTCGGTACGTTGCACACCCGCTATCGACCGAGACCGCGTGATCGTGCATGCCTGAATCCACCACCGCCAGACTCAAGCGCGCCGTCCACCAGAACCGGCGCACCACACGTAACGGACTGCTGGAACGACTCTTCACGCTCTGGTTTCGGGGCTTTGTTTACACGCAGATCTGGGAGGACCCGGTCGTGGACGCGCAGGCGCTCCATCTCGACGAAAACAGCCGGATCCTGACCATCTCGTCCGGCGGGTGCAACGTGCTGAACTATCTCGTCCACGGCCCCGCTCGCGTCGTGGCTGTGGACCTGAACGCGGCGCACATGGCCCTCACCCGCCTCAAGCTCGCCGGACTGCGCCACCTTCCCGACCACGGCTCCTTCTTCCGGTTTTTCGGTGAAGGAGATGATGCGGCTAACGTCGAGGCGTACGACACGTACATACGGCCTCACCTCTCACCGGACACGCGTGCGTTCTGGGACGATCGTGCTTGGCTCGGGCTCGGTCGGCGTCGCATCCACACCTTCGAAACCGGTGTCTACGAGCACGGCATCCTGCCGCGCTTCCAGCGGTTTGCCGGGATGATGGCCAGGATCCTTCTGGGGCGGCGCCCCGAAGAACTCCTCGACGCGTCCTCCCCGTCGGAGCAACGCCGATTTTTTGACGAATGCGTCGCCCCCTTCTTCGACCACTCCTTCGTGCAGTGGCTCGGCGCCAAACCGGCGGCCGTCTACAGCCTTGGCATTCCGCCCAGCCAGCATCGCATCATGGCGGAGGAAGCAGACGCCACCGTCGTCGACCTGTACCGCGAGCGCATGCGGCGACTCGTCTGCGACTTCCCGATCGAGGACAACTACTTCGCCTGGCAGGCCTTCGGGCGCCGGTACGACACGAAGCATCGGACCGCCGTACCGCCCTACCTGAAGGAAGAGCACTTCGGCCGGCTCCGCTACCATGCCGACGTCGTCAGCACCCATGTGACGGCCTACGATCAGTTTCTGGCACGCCAGGCCGATCACAGCTTCGACAGTTTCGTCCTGCTGGATTCGATGGACTGGATGACGCCGGAAACCATCACCCGGCTCTGGCAGGAAATCGCCCGCGTAGGCGAACCTGGATCGAGGGTTATTTTTCGCACGGCGGGGCGCACGTCCGTCGTCGAGCCCGCCCTTCCGGCGGACCTCCGGCACCGGTTCACCTATGAACGAAAGCGTTCGCAGGAGCTGCACGGCCGGGATCGGTCGGCCGTCTACGGCGGCTTCCACATTTACCGCTTGAACGGATAATCGCCCGAGCCGTCCAGACGAATCCGCTCTCCACCGCCAACCCTTTCTGTCCCGTGAAGAGCCAACCCGACCCGGTCCAAAAAATGGACCGCATGTACCGCTGGACCCGACACGTGTACGATTGGACCCGACGATACTATCTGTTCGGACGAGACCGGTTGATCGACCGCATTGCCGACCATTCGCCGGGTGACGTGCTCGAGGTTGGCTGTGGCACGGCCCGCAACCTCCGGCGTCTGCATCGCCGCGCACCGGACCACCGGCTGTACGGCATGGACGCGTCGACGCAGATGCTCGATACGGCCCGGCGGGCGCTCCAACGAGACGGCGTCTCATCGCAAATCCATCTCACGCACGGGCTGGCAGCCGACGTCGGACCCGACATGTTCGGGCGAACAGCACCGTTCGATGTCGTCTTGTGTTCGTACGTGCTGTCGATGATCCCGGACCATGACACGGCGATTCGCGCGTCCCTGCAGGCGCTCCGCCCCGGCGGCACGCTCTACATCGTGGACTTCTGGGACCAGGCCGACCTTCCCGCCCCCGTCGCACGGGCCCTACAGGGCTGGCTCGGGCTCTTCGACGTGCACCACCGACCGGCCCTCCTCGACACGCTTCTGGCACTGGAGGACCGGGGCACCGTGAGGCTGCACCTGGAAACCGTGGGTCCGCGCTACGCCTACGTTGCCGCACTGACCCGAACCACGACGGACGCGGCTCCCGAAGGCTTCGGGGCTACGCCTCCAGCGCACGCCGGGCCGGCGCCAGCGTGAACGAGAAGGTCGTCCCCGCGCCCTGCTCGCTCTCGACCCAGATCTGCCCGCCCTGCACCTCTACCAGCTCGCTGCAAATGTGCAGCCCGAGCCCAGTACCGCTCTCTCCTTCCGTGCCGGCCTCAGACGTCGGCGCGGCCATGTCGAAGACGTCGTTTTGCAATGCATCAGACATCCCGATCCCGTCATCCGCGACCGACACCACGACATCGTCCGCCCGCTTCTCGGCGTCGATGCGAACGGTGCCGCCGCGCTCTGTAAACTTGATCGCGTTCGAAATGAGATTGCGAAGAACGGTATCCACGATGAAGGCATCGGTGTACACCGCCGGCTGAGCATCAACGTCATTCTGAAGCGACACCCCCTTCCGAGCGGCCTGCGTTTCCAGTTGCGCAATGGCCTCGTCCGTGAGCGACCGGAGGCGATGAAGCTGCGGGTCCGGCTGAAAGTGACCGGTCTGCAGCCGCGACCAGGTTAGCAGGTTGTCCAGCAAGTCGAGGGCCTGCTCGGAGGAGCGCTGGATCAGCATCAACGGTCTCTCGAACGACTCCGGCGGATCCTGTGAGTCCATCAACTCGGCGAGACCGCGGATCCCGACGAGCGGATTCTTCAGATCGTGCGAGATCAACGACAGCAGCTTGTCCTTCTGCGCGTTGGAGGCGCTGAGCCGGTCCTTCGACTCGAGCATCAACTGATTGAGTACAACGAGATTCTCCGCACTCCGGCTGAGGACATCGCTGCTCGACGCAAGAACGTCGTTCACGCCCCGAATGGAGAGGGGAGACTCGTCCTCGTCCGCCGTCCGGCTCCGACCCTCACCCGAAACGAATTTCGTCGAGCTGGAGGAGGCCTCACGGATGGCCTCGATACGACCGGGGTCGACCCGATCGCCGTCACCGGAAAACGATGCTTCCGGAGGGCGATCGTTTACCGATGCCGGGTGGGACGTCGACAACACGCGAAGGCGCTGCTCCAGGCTGCGGCTGGCGCGCTCGAGGATAAAGACCGCCCGGCGACGCTCGGAAACAAGCAGGCCGAGCAGCAATCCGGTCAGTGCAAGTGCGATCATGAACAACTGCACGTCCACCAGATCCGCCGGGGTGCCGCGAACGTGAATGGCTATGGTCGCACCGGCGTTCACCACCAGAACCGCTACAAGCGTCCGTGGGAGCCCATTCCGGAGGGCGATCCAGAGGAGCGGGAGAAAGCACACGTAGAACTGAAACTGCGGATCAGCCGTGGCAAAGAACGACCCGTAAAGCGCAGCGGCGAGAAGGAGCACGTCGCCGGCGGCGCTCAGTCGGCCCCGTGTACTGCGGAGGAAGAAGCGCATCTGCTCCCGGCTTCCCTCGCCGAGTGTCGGCCGTCCAGTGGCCACCGAGGCAAAGAGCAGGGCAAGCGGTGTGATCGTCAGGATACCGACCGCATCGCCGATCCACCAGGAGGCCGCGACAGTCAGGATCGTTTGCGCGGTGTACCCCGCGAACCCTGTAAGCGTGTACGACGAGACCGCGCCGATGGCAATAACGACGGGCAGAAGGAACGCCACGACGACAAACCGTCCTCCGCCCTTCAGGTCGAAAGGGTGTCTCGGGGAAAAGGAGCGACGCAGCCAGTAGGCAGCCCCGGCGTTGGACAGCGCGATCAGCAGGTTAGGCAGCACCAGGTGGCGGGCCGGGATGACCGGGTCAGCAATCCAGAGGCCGCTCAGGAAAGACGCGGCAAAAACAACCGGAGCGTACCGGGCGCCGAGAATCGCCAGAAGGGCAAGGTTCAGTCCTGCCGACGGATACCAGATGCTCACGCCCGGTCCAACCTCAAAGTGGGTCGCGAGCGTGTCGAAGAAATAGAAGAGGACGCCGTAAGCAGCCACGAAGACGGCACGGCGCACGAGTCGGGGGAACGGCATAGACCGAACGTCGGGGCAGTAAAGAGATCCGGAGCCGATATCCGGGATACGAAGCCGTCACGGTCGGGCGGCGTCGTAGGCATCACAGCATGCACGCAGATCCCGCTGCGTGCGTCGCAAAATCATACATCTACCTACAGAGAAATCACGCCGTCAATGTCGGATGCCTCCTCGTAAATCGCAATCACGTCGTCACTATTTTCGCAGCGCAGGTGTGCGGTGACGCTCATGTAATTGCCTTTGCTGGACTCTCGGACGCGAACGGGATGGTCGTCGAACACGGCCTTCAAATCCTGCACGGTATCCGACGGCGCGATGAACTTGAACGTGTAGCGCGTCGGCCAGTCGTTCTGGTCGTCGAGCAAATCCCTGAATCGATCCCACCAGGCTTCGTCGTTTTCGGCCTCTGGCTGGTTGATGAACCGCATGTATGGACGGCGTTCGTTAGAAAAATACTATTGATCGGGATCCGGCATGATTCCGGGAAAAAACCATGCCCAACCCGTTGTGTGGTGCTGCTGTAGCATCGATGTGTACGTCACGGTACGATGTTCGTTCGACGCCGTCCCGGGAAGACCGTGCAGCAGGATATGGATGCCTCGCCGAAAACCGTCCGGGAACCGCCCGAACACGTAGGGCATCCACGCCTACGTACACCCCGGTCACGTGACGCAGGTTTGCTGGGCGGCTCCTCCAACCGACCGGTCCCGTTCCGACCGAGCCGCCTCCTTTCCTCGATAGCTTTCTATCCGCCCTACGACCATGCCCGAAGGTGTGATTAAGTGGTTTGACCATGAAGAGCAACACGGCCTCATCGAGCCCGACGACGACGGCGACCCGATTCCGTTCAGTCTGGACGCCGTACAGGACTACCATTCCGGAGAACGCATCAGCGCCGGGCAGCGGGTTGTGTATGAGATCGATGACATCGATGATGAGGCCGTCTCGGTGGAACGCCTGTCCCCGACCGGATACGGCTGAGGCGACGGTGACGCCGTGCCCGCTTCGATCCATCTGCCATTCCCGATCCTCGCTTCTCCCATGACTGAGACCCGACCGGACCCCGAAGCCATCCTGCCCGACACCGTCGAATTGTGTGAGGTCGGTCCCCGTGACGGCTTCCAGATGGAAGACACGTTCATCCCGACCGATGTGAAAGTCGATACGATTCGGGCGCTGGCCAAAGCCGGTCTGCCCCGCATCCAGGTGACGTCGTTCGTCCATCCGAAGTGGGTCCCGCAGATGCGTGATGCCGAGGAGGTATGCGACCGACTGCCGATGGCGGACGGTCTCGACGGCACCACGCTCAGTGGCCTGGTGCTAAACCGGAAGGGGCTCGAACGCGCGCTGGAGGCCGGATGCCGGCACATCGACCTGTCGATCGCCACGCACGACGACCATAGCATGGATAATGCGAACATGCCGGTGGCGGACGCGGTCGCGGAGGGGGCGAAGATGGTTCGCGAGGCCCGGACGGAGGGGTGTGACGTGCAGATGAACTTCCAGACGGTCTTCGGTTACCGGGAGCCGGGCGACACCCCGCTCGGCCACGTGGTCGACCTGGCCGTTCAGTTCGCCGAGCTCGGCGTCGAGTCCATCTCGCTCGCAGATTCCACCGGCATGGGGAATCCCGTCGCGATGCGGCGCGTGGTACGAGCCCTTCGCGATTCGATCGGCGAAACCCCCATCGTGCTCCACCTGCACGACACGCGAGGCCTGGGTCTGGCGAATCTCGTCGCCGCCCTCGAGGAAGGAGTCACGCGGTTCGACACGTCGCTCGCGGGGATGGGCGGATGCCCGTTCATCGAGGGCGCTACCGGTAACGTCGCGACCGAAGACACGGTCTACCTGCTGGACCAGATGGGCGTGCACACGGGCATCGACCTGCATGGGGTCGCGTCCGCCTCGCGCCGGGTCGAGGACGCGCTGGAAGCCTCCTTCCCCGGCAAAATGCATCGCCTGCTGGAACACGAGTCTTCACAGACGCCCGCCTGACCTCGAAACGCGGACGCCGGTCCGATTATCAGCGGTGTCGGCTTTCGTCGCCCCGCGTGTCGACCTCCGGGGCCGTGCCAACATGCCCGTCGCCCGATAGCACCGGCGGGCCGAGGTCGGGCTGCGCGGTGCTCTGGCCGTCGCCGCTGCCGCGAACGCCGGCAGTTGCATGCGACCGGGCGGGCTCCGAGACGATTGCCTCGCGCGCTCCCCGTCCCGCAGGGACCCAGCGAAGGATTTCCATACGACCGTCCCAGTGCTCGACGAGGGCCGTGCAGCTCTCAACCCAGTCGCCCGTGTTGACGTACTGCACGCCGTGAATGGTGCGCATTTCCGGTTGGTGGATGTGGCCGCAGACCACTCCGTCGACGTCGTCAATCCGGGCACGCCGCGCCACGGCATCCTCGAAGTCGGCAATGAACTGCACGGCTTTCTTCGTGCGGTTCTTCAGGTAGGCCGAAAGCGACCAGTACGGGAGTCCCATCCATCGCCGGCCGCGATTCACGTACCGGTTCAGTTTCAAGATCCCGGTGTAAGCCACGGCTCCGAGCATCGACAGCCACCGTGCATGGCGGATCACCCCGTCAAACTCATCCCCGTGTAAAATGAGAAAGCGACGCCCATCCGCTGTGGTGTGCGTCGCTTCTTTGGTGAGATGAATTCCACCGAGCCGTATTCCGGGAAAAGCCCGGGCGGCTTCGTCGTGGTTGCCGGGGATGTAGGTCACGTCCGACGTCCGCGCAATGTCGAGCAGACACTGCACCACGTCATTATGGGAGGACGGCCAGTACCACGATCGCTTAAGGGCCCAGCCATCGATCATGTCGCCGACGAGGTAGTACTGCTCGGCCTCCGTCTTCTGGAGAAAGTCCATCAGAAACTCGGCCTTGGACTCTCGAAGTCCCAGATGAGCGTCGGAAATCCAGATGGTCCGATAGCGGTTCGTCGAACCGGTACGCGGCTCGTCGAAGAAATGAGTAGGGGGTTCCATCAGGAAGGATGCACCGAAAGGGGAGGTTCGTGATGATCACACGATGGCAACGTAGGCATCACGTGTTATCTCGACATGATGCCCGCATCATAAAACCGTTTTCTTCTCGTCGCCCGCGCATCTCTTCGCCCGCACATCAGGCCGCGGGCCGGCGTATTGCCCGAACGTGCGTGCGGTCGGCACCGATCTCGGACCGGTCGTCGACGACGCTGTCAATCGTGTAGCCGTTCGCTTCGAGGACATCTACGACCGCGTCGTGGTTCGCATGCGTTTCGACCAGTATGACGCGCGGCCGAACGGTCATCCCCGCGAGAATCGGGAGTTCCTCCCCTTCGCAGTCCATTTCGTACACGTCGGCGTCGGGCAGTGCGTCGTACGGTACGCGCCGGAGGTCTTCCTGCGGGCCGTACGTAAAGCAGGAGTTCTGCGGCGCCCCCACCGATGCATGCTCCAGCCGTACGCGGCGCGTAAGATCGTTGTGTTCAATCGTCCGCGTGCATACGGACAGTGCCGTACTCGACGGCTCGAAGACGGTGACACTGCCCTTTTCCCCGGCTTCGCGCGCCGCGACGGTCGCCGTTACGCCGAGTCCCCCGCCGATCACGACGACGTGGTCGTCTGCCTCGACGTAGTGGCGGATCGCGTCGATCTCGGCGGACTCGTACACCGGATTGCTGTCGACCGGGACCGCCGGCGTGTAAAACGGAAGACGGTCGTCCAGCGCGGATCGCGTCACGGGGACCTCCACCCCGTTGAGCGTGATGACGGATTCGTTCAGACCCGCAGCCGGTCGGACATAGGCCTCCAGTGCATAGCAGTACAGATAGTACGCTTTGCGGGACAGGCCGGACACGCCTCCCTCTCGGTAAGTCTGCAATACTTTTCGAATCATAGGTACCTTCAAGCAGGAGCGGCAGCACGCGGACGTTCCCTCAATGTGCTATGCGCGTCACGGATCCGCTCGTCGTCTTTGTAGCGCCGCCTGACGATTACTCCTTTTCCGGGTCCACAGAAAAAAAGCCTCTCCGAGGAATATCGGGAGGCTTTTCTCATCCAGCAATGGGACGACGCAGGTTGTACCTGCAGGCAGATCAGTTCATCGCTGGCGATGTGACCGGCTCGTACACGCCCGAGCGGAGCAGACGACAGACCTCCCGTTTAGGCCACGACTTGTAGCGCAGGCGGGGCGGATAGTCGACCGGTTGTCCGTCCTCCGTCAGCCACTCGAAGAACACGTCGCACGACGTTTCGAATAGAACGCCGAGCGTGCACCCTTTGCCTTCGAGGCAATA
>NZ_DAXETW010000091.1:0-18775 GCF_051155795.1 Longibacter sp. | reverse complement strand
ATGGTGATGCCGGGGGACAACGCGACGTTCAAGGTGGAGCTGATCCAGCCGGTGGCGCTGGAGGACGGGCTGCGCTTTGCGATCCGCGAGGGCGGGCACACCGTCGGCGCCGGCGTCGTCACCGAGATCCTCGACTAACGCAGTGCTGTCGGTTGTGAGTGGCGGCGACGGCCACAACGCGCCGTCGCCGTCCTCCACCTTCGACGTTTGAAAATCGACCCGAATACATGGCTACGCAGCAGAAGATTCGCATCAAGCTGAAATCGTACGATCACACGCTCATCGACAAGAGCGCGGAGAAGATCATCCGCACGGTGAAGCAGACCGGCGCCGTTGTAAGCGGCCCGATCCCGCTTCCCACCGAAAAAAAGGTGTACACCGTGCTGCGTGGACCGCACGTGGACAAGAAGAGCCGCGAGCAGTTCGAGCGGCGGCACCACAAGCGCCTGATTGACATCCTGTCGTCGAGCAGTGACACCGTCGATGCACTGATGAAGCTCGAGCTTCCGAGCGGCGTCGACGTGGAAATTAAGGTGTGATTGTGCAAGGATCGCCGACGAGATCCCCGGCGCGCTCACTCCGCTCTGCATGGCATGGCGGCTACGGTGTGCTGTTCGGGGTCGGACTTGTCCTCGTCGTATCGGCACTGGCCGGATGCGACACCGGGACGAGCAAGAGTGAAAGCGCGTATCGCGCGCTTACCGGGCAGTGGGAGATCGTGAGCCTCCGGGTGAGCGGCGTCTCTTACACGACCGAAACGAACGAGCGATACGACACGCTACGATTTTCCTTTGCAGATACGAGTTCGGGGCGCGAGTATCGCCTCGACGGCGTCAAAAACGATCGGGCTATTCTGGGCGCATCGGGTCGCGTCCGTATCGTTAACGCCCGACAACTGGCGCTTACGACCGGGTTGCCCGAGCCCGTCGTGCTGAACTACGACATTACACAGAGCCGCCGAGCGACATTGACGGTTCCGCCGGGTCCCGGCACCGGGGCCGATGGACTTCTCGACACCGTGCTACCCCAGGGCAGCTGGGCCGAGGCACAGTCCATCGAACTTCGGCTCGAACGGCTGTAGGCAGACTGCCGCAGTTGATCCCGGCTCCGAACCATCGCCATTGGCACCACCCTACGAAACGATTCACGACCATGAGTAGCGGACTGATCGGAAAGAAAGTCGGAATGACGAGCGTCTTCGACGACCAGGGCAACAATATCGCCTGCACGGTCATCGAAGCCGGCCCGAACGTCGTGACCCAGGTCAAGACGGAAGACGGACCGGACGGGTATGATGCCGTCCAGCTTGCTTTCGACAGCAAGAAGGAGAAGAACACGACGAAGGCCATGCAGGGGCATTTTGCCTCGGCCGGTACCGAGCCCAAGCGCGCGATCGCTGAGTTTCGCGATTTCTCGCACGAGGTCGAGCGCGGTGATGAAGTCCGCGTCGACGACCTGTTCGAGGAAGGCGAGACGGTTGACGTGGTCGGCGTATCGAAAGGGAAAGGCTTCCAGGGTGTGGTCAAGCGGCACGGCTTCAGCGGTGTCGGCATGCGGACCCACGGGCAGTCCGACCAGCAGCGGCACCCGGGTTCGATTGGTGCGTCCGCCGATCCCTCGCGTGTCTTTAAGGGCACGCGGATGGGAGGTCGAATGGGCAACAGCCGGACCAAGATACAGAACCTCAAAGTCGTGAAGGTGCTGCCCGATCACGGAGCGATCCTGATCCAAGGATCGGTCCCCGGAGCGAAGAACAGCTACGTGGAGATTCACAAAAAGAAGCTTCACGAGAAATAACCACGGTACGGCCAACCCGCGAATCGGGAGCCCGTTGTCGAACGAGTGCATTTCGGTTTCCCGGTCCACCGGGCTGAGCGAAGCCGACGCCGACGACAACCGGCCGAACGACATGCAGCAGCGACGGACTGAGAACCTCAAACGATAGCACGATGGAAGTCGAAATTCTTCAAGATGATGGGGCGGCCTCGGGACGGTCGGTGACGCTTGACCCGACGATCTTCGAGATCGAGCCCAACGATCACGTGATCTGGCTCGACGTTCGCCGCATCCAGGCCCACAAGCGGCAGGGTACGGCGAAGACGAAGCAGCGGAGTGAAATCCGAGGCTCGACGCGTAAGCTCTACCGCCAGAAGGGGACCGGTAACGCCCGGGTTGGTGACGCCAAGTCGCCCATTCGGCGAGGCGGCGGTCGCGCACATGGGCCTCAGCCGCGGAATTACCGGCAGAATCTGAACAAGAAAACGAAGCGGCTGGCCCGGCGCTCAGCGCTTACTTACAAGGCGCAGGACGATGGCGTTTTCGTTGTAGAAGATTTCGACCTCGACACGCCGAGCACGAAAGCGGTGTCGTCGATGCTCGACGCTCTCGACCTCGCCGATACGAAGGTGCTGATCGTGACCGGCGAGAATCAGCCGACGCTCTACCGATCCGCCCGCAACCTGCCGAAGGTCAGCGTTCAAGAGGCGGGAAGCCTGAATACGATCGACGTGCTGGACGCCGAAGCCGTCGTCTTGCAGGAAAGCGCACTGGAAGAGATCACACGTGTTCTCTCCGTCGCCCAGCCTGCGTAACTGCGGCTCCACCCGATCCAGCGTGCGGGGATGTCCCGCACCACCCATTGATCCATAGTCATTCGCCGAGTCATGAGCAAACGCGTCCTCATTCGACCGCACCTGACGGAGAAGTCTTACCAGCTCCAGCAGGACGGAAAGTACACCTTCGTCGTCAACTTGAAAGCGTCGAAGCCGGAAATCCGGAATGCAGTGGAGCATCGGTTCCCGGGCACCATCGTCACCGACATTCGCACCATGGTCGTTCCCGGCAAGCGCCGGCGCCAGTTCCGCCAGGGGAAAATGATCGAAGGCCGGACCTCCGGCTACAAGAAGGCGATCGTAACGCTCGATCCCGACGGAGAGCAGATCGAAATCAGCCCCGACATGTAATCCGATCCGGTGGATCGATCTCCGCCGGTTTTCGACCGCGACATTCATTGCTCACCCCGTCTCAGCGAAGCGTAGCTTGAGTCCGACCCAGGAGGTTCGGCCAGGCCACACGAGACTGAAGCCATCTGAATCATCATGCCGATTAAGAAGCGCAAGCCGACGACGAACAGCCAGCGCCAGTACTCGGTCTCCGGGTTCGACGACATTACAACGTCGGAGCCTGAGAAGAGTCTGCTGGAGCCGCTTAAGAAAAGCGGCGGTCGCAATAACCAGGGCCGCATGACCATGCGGTACCGCGGTGGTGGCCACAAGCGTCGTTACCGGAAGATCGACTTCAAGCGAAACGACAAGGACGGGATTCCCGCCCGCGTCGCGACCATTGAGTACGACCCGAACCGGTCGGCCCGCATCGCCCTGCTCGTCTATGCGGACGGGGAAAAGCGGTATATCATCGCGCCGGACGGAATTGAGGTCGGGCAGACGGTGATGAGCGGCCCGCAGGCGGAGCCCGAGCTGGGCAACTGCCTCGCGCTCAATGAGATTCCGCTGGGTACCGTTGTTCACTGCATCGAGATGAAACCGGGCAAGGGCGCTCAGCTCGCCCGTGCCGCCGGTACGGAGGCGCAGCTCACGGCCCGCGAAGGCAAGTACGCCACGCTTTCGCTGCCTTCAGGGGAGACGCGCCGCGTCCCCGCGAAGTGCCGTGCGACAGTGGGTACCACGAGCAACGTCGACCACATGAACTTGCAGCTCGGCAAGGCCGGGCGGAAGCGGTGGCTCGGGCGTCGCCCGCGTACCCGTGGGGTCGCGATGAACCCGATCGACCACCCCATGGGTGGCGGTGAGGGCCGTGCGTCTGGAGGTCACCCGCGGTCGCGCAAGGGCGTGCCGGCAAAAGGTTATAAGACGCGGAAGCGAAACAAGGATTCCAACAAGTACATCATTCGGCGCCGGACCGAGAAGAAGAACCGCAAGCGGAAGTAAGAATCCGCCTCGGGCCCCTTGCTGCCCGATGATTCATTCCTCCGCGGCGGTCCCGGCCGTCCCACCATACGCCGAACACAAGCAGACAGACCGACATGCCCCGTTCCCTACGGAAAGGCCCTTACGTATACTACAAGCTTCAGCGCAAGGTAGACGCGCTGAACGAGTCCAATGACAAGAAGGTCGTCAAGACCTGGAGTCGGGACTCGTTGATTACGCCCGATTTCGTTGGGCACACATTCGCTGTGCACAACGGCCGGCAGTTCATTCCGGTGTATGTGACGGAAAACATGGTGGGGCACAAGCTTGGAGAATTTGCTCCGACGCGCACCTTCAAGGGACACGCGAAGTCGAAGGTGGACAAGCGGACGCGCCGTCCGTAGTCCGCAGACGACCCCCCGACGGACCCCTCGCGGCCTCGCCTGCGGCGCGGCCTAGACGACGAACCTGCAAGGACATCGAGACATGGAAGCACGAGCGATTCGCAAACACATTCGGAGCTCCCCGAAGAAGGTGCGCCGCATCATTAACCTGGTGCGTGGCAAGACCGTCCCGGAAGCGATCAGCATCCTGGACTTCATGCCGCAGCGTGCGACCGAGCCCGTCCAGAAGACGATTTGGTCCGCCTTCTACAACCTGCTCGACCAGGAAGAGGAGCGCTTTAACCAGGGCGAAGTCGTCATCAAGGAGATTCGCGCAGACGAGGGCCCGACGTTCAAGCGCTACCAGCCGCGAGCACGGGGCCGCGCCGCGCCGATCCGTAAGCACACGACGCACCTGACGGTGATCGTCGGTGTGCCGGAGGAAGAGCCGGCCGCGGAAGCGGACGTGGCATAACCCCGACACCCCATTACTTCGCACGCCACCGCCTGGACCGACCCCGGTCCGAACGGAGCGGACGCCGCCTCGATGGCGGGACGCGTGCACCCTGCTTTACCACCGACCTTTTTCGAAATAAGAGTCACGAGGTACACCCTTGGGTCAGAAAACACATCCGGTCGGATATCGCCTTGGCGTCATTCGTGGTTGGGATTCCAACTGGTACTCCGAGGACGATCTCCAGGACAAGCTTGTCGAGGACGAAGAGATTCGTCGCTACCTTCACGCCCGTCTTCGCCGCGCCGGTCTCAGCCGTGCGGTCATCGAGCGGACGCCGAAGCGCGTCATTCTGACACTTCACACCAGCCGTCCCGGCGTGGTCATCGGCCGCGGGGGATCGGAAGTGGAGAAGCTGCGGGAAGAGCTGAAGAAGCTGACGGGCAAGGACATCCAGATTAACATCTCGGAGATCAAGCGTCCGGAGCTCGATGCGACGCTCGTTGCGAAGAACATCGCGCAGCAGCTCGAGGGCCGGATCAGCTTCCGTCGCGCCATGAAACAGGCCATGACGGCTGCGATGCGGATGGGCGCCGAAGGCGTTCGTATTCGCGTGGCCGGTCGCCTGGGCGGTGCCGAGATGGGCCGGACTGAAGAGTACCTCGAAGGCCGCGTGCCGCTTCATACGATTCGTGCCGACATCGACTTCGCACGCGAGACGGCTTTCACCATCTACGGCACCATCGGTGTCAAGGTGTGGATCCATCGCGGCGAGATCATCGGGTCCCCGGATCTCAGCCCGAACGTCCAGGCGCAGCAGCGCAAGCAGATGAAGCGTCCGTCGCGTCGCCGCCGTGGAGGCGGAGGCCGCAATAACTAACGCCGCCGACGCCGCCCGGCGCGGTCGACCCGCCCGGTGACAGCACCATTCACGACCATTCAGTGCGCGTATTGCTTCCGGCACATGTTGACCGGGCCGCGCGCCGCAGCAAACCGACGAACTGATGCTACAGCCCAAACGCACCAAGCACCGTAAGGCCCAGCGCAAGCAGGGGACGAAAAAGGGAAATGCCTCGCGCGGAACGCGCGTCAATTTCGGCGACTTCGGATTGAAGTCGCTCGAGCACGGGCAGATTACCAGTCGCCAGATCGAATCGGCCCGTGTTGCGATCAATCGCTACATGAAGCGCGCCGGAAAGGTCTGGATCCGGATCTTCCCTGACAAGCCGGTGACCAAGAAGCCGGCCGAGACGCGGATGGGTAAAGGAAAGGGTGCGCCGGAATTCTACGTCGCCCCGGTTCAGCCCGGCCACATTCTTTTCGAGGTAGGTGGCGGCGTCACACGCGAGGTGGCGAAAGAGGCGCTCCGCCTGGGTCGCCACAAGCTGCCGGTCAAGACCAAGTTCGTCGAGCGGCCAGGCTACCACGAGTAACGAAGTGCTGGCCGTATGCGGCGCTGCCGGTCTAACCGGCGACTGGCGCCGAGGCCACATTCCACGACCTTGAGCATCACAGGGAGCACGAAACGATCCATGCTGAAACCCGACAAAATTCGCGAGTGGGATACGAAAGAGATCCGGGCTCGCATTGACGAAGAGGAGGAAGAGCTCGAAGAGCTCCGATTCCGTCACGCCACGGGCCTGACGGAGAGCAACCCGATGCTCCTCCGGACGAAGCGGCGCGACATCGCCCGCCTTAAAACGATTCTCAACGAAAAGACGGCGGAGGAAGCCTGAACGGACCGGCACCGTCCCGCGCGCCCTGAGGCGCGCAGGCGGGCCCCGGTCGCCGTCGCCGACCCAAGCATTCCGAATTGACCTGGCGCGCGAACAGAACCGCGCCGACCACAGAACCGAGACGACCCATGGAGCACACCCCTGAAACAGCAGAAACCACGCGTAACGCCCGGAAGGAACGGGTGGGCGTCGTCGTGAGCGACAAGATGGATAAAACCATCACTGTGTCGGTCCGGCGGCAGATGAAGCACCCGATGTACGGCAAGTACCTCGAGCGGTCATCCAAGATGATGGTCCATGACGAGGAAAACACCGCGGGCGAAGGGGATACCGTTCGCATCATGGAGACGCGCCCCATCAGCAAAAACAAGCGGTGGCGCGTGGTTGAGGTTGTCGAACGCGCCAAGTAACCCCATTCGCAGCCACGCCCCGTTGATCGGGCGCGTGCCTCGCGCACGCTCGGCATCGTTCCGGCTCGCACGGCGAGCCTGCGTCGGTCGTGCACCATCATCGAAACACGTAAGGCGAAGGAACCATGGTTCAGCAGGAAACACGACTTAAGGTAGCGGACAATAGCGGCGCCAAGGAGGTGCTCTGCATTCGCGTGCTCGGGAGCAGCGGGCGTCGGTACGCCGGCGTCGGCGATCGCATTGTCGTCTCAGTGAAGTCGGCCATTCCCGGCGGCAACCTGAGCAAGGGTGACGTGAGCGAAGCCGTCGTTGTCCGCGCCCGGAAGGAGAGCCGCCGGCCGGATGGATCGTACATTCGCTTCGACGAGAACGCGGCCGTGCTGATCACCCCGCAGGGCGAGCCGGTCGGGACGCGCGTCTTCGGCCCGGTGGCCCGCGAGCTTCGCGAGAAACAGTTCATGCGCATCGTGTCTCTTGCTCCGGAGGTGCTGTAACCCTGGAGCGTCTGCCGTTCCGCGAGCCGGAACGGGTCCGATGTGCTGCTTCGAACGTTAGAATTCCTATTGCTATGCCGCGTAAGAACAACACCCAGAAGAAACTCCACGTCAAGAAGGGCGACGAGGTGATGATCAACAAGGACATCACCGGATACAACTTCACGGAGAAGGGCACGACCGGTCGCGTCATCGCGGTCTATCCTGAGAAGGAGCGCGTGACCGTGGAAGGCGTCAACATTCGCGTCTTTCACGAGCAGCCCAGTCCGTCGAACCCGGACGGGGGCCGCGTGGAGCGGGAAGTTCCGATCCACGTGTCCAATGTGAATCCGATCGACAGCGACGGCAACCCGACCCGGATCGGCCGCAAGAAAATTACGGATCCGGAAACCGGGCAGTCCCGGTGGGTCCGTTACGCGAAAACGACGGGCGAAGAGCTCGATACCTGAGCCCCGGGCGGGCTCGAGACGCCCGGCCGATCGCCCCGCACAAGGCCTTGAAACGCCGATGTACCCGGAACTCGCTTCCGACCGCTCCCATTTTCAACGTCTGCAGCGGCGACACTCCGCGTGAAACGGACACCGTTTCTCGCTATCCGCTGCAACCGGCACCGCCGGCCCGAGAACTGAAGATAACCAGCAGACCATGGCTACGATCCCCCGACTTAAAGAGCGCTACAACGACGAGGTGCGCGCCGAACTGAAGGATCAGTTCGGGTACGACAACGTGATGGAGGTCCCGCGTCTCGCGAAAATCGCCATCAACAAGGGTGTCGGCGAGGCCGCAGAGAACCAGAAGGTTCTCGATGATGCGGTGGAAGAGATGCGCAAGATCACCGGTCAGCAGCCGGAGATCACCCGCGCGAAGAAGAGCATTTCGAACTTCGGCCTCCGCAAGGGGATGCCGGTCGGCGTTCGCGTGACGCTGCGGGACGCACGCATGTTCGAGTTCTTAGACCGGCTCATTACGCTGGCGCTGCCCAATATTCGCGACTTCCAGGGCGTGCCCGACCGCAGCTTTGACGGCCACGGCAATTACACGTTGGGCGTCAAGGAGCAAACGATTTTCCCTGAGATCGACATGGATAACGTCGACCGCATCAGCGGAATGGACATCACGTTCGTGACGACGGCCGAGAACGACGAGGAAGCCTACGCGCTGCTCAAAGGACTCGGGCTGCCGTTCGTCCGACGTGGTGAGGAGGAAGCCGCGTAATTTCTGCTGCGCTGGGTATCCGGCCTGCGACTGATTTTTGACAACGTACAACGACACCGACATGGCGAAGAAAAGCTGGATCGCGCGTGAAGAGAAGCGCGAACGCATGCACGAGCAGTACAAAGAGAAGCGGCAGAAGCTGAAGAGCGAGGGCCGCTGGGTTGAGCTTCAGAAGATTCCGAACAACGCGAGCCCGGTACGGCAGAACAACCGTTGCCGCATCTGTGGGCGTGCGCGTGGATACATGCAGACGTTTGGCGTCTGCCGGATCTGCTTCCGCGAGCTGGCCCTCGAAGGCAAGATTCCGGGGATCCGGAAGTCCAGCTGGTAGCACAGACCTGCCGGCGATCCGCACCGACCGCAGAGACGCTCTGCGGCCCGGGTCCCGACGATCATCGAAACGCGAAACACCACGACCGAGATGAGTGCCGTAACCGATCCCGTCGCTGATTACCTCGCCCGCATCCGAAACGGGCAACAGGCGAACCACAAGTACGTCGACATCCCCGCCTCGAAGCTGAAGCGTGCCATCACGCAGATTCTGCTCGAGAAGGGGTACATCAAAAACTACCTCAACGTCGAGGACGGAAAGCAGGGTCGCCTGCGCGTCTACCTCAAGTACGACGAGGAGACGGGAGAGCCTGCCATTCGCACGCTCAATCGTGTCTCCAGCCCGGGACGCCGCGAGTACCGCAATGCGCAGAATCTGCCGCGCGTCAAGAACGGTCTCGGGATCGCCATCCTGTCCACGTCGCGTGGCGTGATGAGCGACAAGGAAGCGCGCCGGTTCAACGTCGGCGGCGAGATTCTGGCGACGGTATTTTAGTCGATGGTTCCGCCGGCACGACGGCCGCCCGGTTGTGTCGCATGGTGCATTCATCGCGCCGTGCGGGCAGATCGGTCGGAGGAGGAGTCCGCGAAGTATCCCTCCACGTGCACCCATTTTCCACCCTGCAACACATAGGTTCATCTCATGGCTCGTATAGGTAGCAAGCCGATTCCGTTTGGCGACGGCGTCACGGTCGACGTCGATGCAAAGAACTTCATCACGGTCAAAGGTCCGAAGGGAGAGCTCTCCCAGCAGATAGACCCGGACATGACGATCAGCGTTGAGGACAGCACGATTGTTGTCGATCGGCCGACCGACCAGAAGCGCCACCGCTCGGTGCACGGGCTGACGCGTTCCCTGCTCGCGAACATGGTGGAAGGCGTTCAGGACGGGTACAAGAAGGAGCTCACGATTATCGGTGTGGGATACCGCGCGTCGGTGAGCAACGGGGCATTGGAACTCGCCCTCGGTTACTCCCACCCGATCTTCTTTCTTCCACCCGACGAAATCGACATCACCGTCGACAGCAGCCGTGGAAAAAACGATGTCATCGTGATTGACGGCATCGACAAGCAGCTTGTCGGCCAGGTGGCGGCGAAGATCCGCAGCCTGCGTCCGCCGGAGCCGTACAACGGGAAGGGCGTCCGGTATGTCGGGGAGCATGTCCCGCTGAAGGCTGGAAAAACGGCTGCTCGCTAAGGCGTCCGCGCCGGAGCCCGTCCCGCGGGCCCCAGGCGCGTCCCGTCTGGATGCCGACCGTCCTTCGTGGACGTGGCGTCCCGGACAGCAGACCCAATCGAACGTTCGTGTCATCGTCGCTTTAGCGGCGACATGGCACACGCCGGGCACCTCGCCCGGCTCGACGAACCGCGCATTACAACATGGAATCGTAGCAATGGCCAAGGGCAACAAAGAAACCGCCGCGCGCCGGCAGCGCATCCACGCTAGCATCCGGTCGACCATCATGGGGACACCGCGTCGTCCGCGGCTATCCGTGTACCGGTCAAACAAGTATATCTACGCGCAGCTCATCGACGACTTCGATGGGCACACCCTCGCCTCGGCGTCCAGCCTGGAAGAGGGAGTGGACGGGGAGGACCCGACGGACGAGAGTCGGCGGGTCGGTGAACTGCTCGCCGAGCGCGCGCAAGAGAAAGGCATCGCGAAGGCGGTGTTTGACCGGAGCGGCTATAAGTACCATGGCCGCGTGAAGGCCCTGGCCGAAGGCGCTCGTGAGGGCGGCCTCCACCTGTAACTGAGCACGTGTGCGGCTCCACCGGACGACACCGGTCGGCGCGGCGCGCATGACGTCATTTTTGCACCACGCACGAACTCACCATCATGGCAAAGAACAGAAGAAAGCGGGTCAACGCCGATAAGCGGCAGGAGAACTGGGTCGATCGCCTCGTGGCGGTCAACCGCGTCTCAAAGGTCGTGAAGGGCGGACGCCGGTTCTCGTTCAACACCGTTGTCGTCGTCGGCAACGAGGACGGGCTCGTCGGCGCCGGTCTCGGAAAGGCCAACGACGTTTCCAGCGCCATCTCGAAAGGGGCGGAGGATGCGAAGAAGAACCTCGTCCGCGTCCCGATCCGTGAAGGCACGATTCCGCACGAAGTGCTCGGCCAGCAGGATGCCGGCAAGGTTCTCCTTAAGCCGGCCGCGCCGGGTACCGGTGTGATTGCCGGTGGCGGTGTTCGCGCCGTGCTGGAATGCGTGGGACTGACGAACGTGCTGTCGAAGTCGATCGGCACGTCCAACCCGCACAATCAGGTCGCCGCAACGATTAACGCGCTCGACAAGTTGGAAGATGCGATTGAAGTGGCACGCCGCCGCGGCATTCCGCTCGAGAAGGTGTTCAACGGGTGATTTCTCCGTCTACGCTCGCCGCGCATCGATCCGTCCATCGGGACGCGACACGGGCCGGTCGGGCGTCTTGGAAGAGCACCGTTTTTGCGAGGGTCGCGACCGACGGTCGCCGCTCGCCTCATCGATTAATGACGTAACGCGATGGCTACTCTGAAAATCACGCAGGTGCGGAGCAAGAACTCCCGCTCGAAGAAGCAGCGGGACACGCTGAAGGCACTGGGTCTGCGCAAGATCCGTGACTCCGTGGAGCAAGAGGACACGCCGCAGATTCGCGGCATGATCAACAAGGTGGCTCACCTCGTCGACGTGGAAGAAGTCGACGCGTAGTCCCCATCCGGCGGCTCCCGCCTCCGAACCGATATTTTCCGTTCACGCGAGTTCGCTCTTGCACCCCGGACCGTCCGGTCGTGCCGGCGCGAGCGCCAGCCCAACATTCCTGATTATGGATCTTAGCAACCTCAAGCCCGCAGAGGGCGCCACGAAAGACAAGCAGCGCCTCGGACGCGGCGTCGGTTCCGGCCGTGGTGGACACCAGTCTACCCGCGGCGACAAGGGACAGAGCAGCCGGTCCGGTTCGAAAAACCGCCCCATGTGGTTCGAGGGCGGACAGATGCCGCTGTACCGTCGCCTGCCGAAATTCGGCTTTACCAACAACTTCCGCGTCGAACCGAGCATCGTCAACGTGTCGCGTGTCGCGCGCCTCGTTGCCGACGGACGGATCGATGCATCCGACCCGGTGACGCCCGACGTTCTCGATGACGCCGGCGCCATTCGCGATCCGGAGTACGTCAAGATCCTTGGCGATGGCGAGATCGATGTCGCCCTGGACGTGTCGGCGCATGCCTTCAGTGAGAGCGCGCAGAAGAAGATTGAAGAGGCGGGTGGATCGGTCACCCTTCTCGACGCGTAACCCTCTTCCGACCCGGAGATCTATCGCACCAGGCGGTAGGATCCGGCGGTCGACCCCTTTCCCTCTATCCGAATCAGACGACGCGCTTGGTTTGCCCCCCGGGGGCCGAGTGCAGACCGACGGACGTTATGGCTGGCTTCGCCGAAAGTATTCGCAACATCTGGGAGATTGAAGACCTGCGGAATCGCATTCTGTACACGCTGGGTCTTCTTGTAGTCTACCGCTTCGGGACGTACGTCACGCTGCCCGGAGTGGACGCTGCGACCCTTGCCGACGTGAATGCACAATCCGGTACCGCAGGCATCTTCGGATTCCTCGACATGTTCGTCGGTGGCGCATTCCGGCAGGCGGGGATCTTCGCCCTCGGTATTATGCCGTATATTACGGCGTCGATTATCATCCAGCTGATGGGTGCCGTCGTCCCGTACTTCCAGAAGTTGCAGCGGGAGGGGGAAGACGGTCGGCGTCGCATTACGCAGCTCACCCGGTACGGCACGGTCGGCATTACGGCGCTTCAGTCGATCGGCTACGCGATCAACCTGAGCTACGGCCAGACGGGAACCGCGATTGTGATCGACAAGACGCTCTTTATGATCACGACGGTGCTCGTCCTGACGAGTGGTACTGTATTCGTCATGTGGCTGGGTGAGCGGATCAGCGAGAAGGGGATCGGAAACGGCATCTCGCTCGTCATTATGGTCGGGATTATCGCCTTTCTCCCGCAGTCGCTCTTCAATGAGATCGACATCAACGGCGATAACATCTTCATCGTCCTGATCGAGATCGGCGTCTGGGTCCTGGTTACCGCCGGTGTGGTGCTCGTCTCGCAGGGGATGCGCCGGATTCCGGTGCAGTACGCCAAGCGGGTCGTGGGCCGGAAATCGTTCGGCGGCTCGACGCAGTACCTGCCGATCCGCGTCAACGCTGCGGGCGTGATGCCGATCATCTTCGCCCAGTCCATCATGTTCATCCCGGGCACCTTCGCCTCGTTCATGCCGGACAACGAGATGGCGCAGCAGATTGGCGCCTGGTTCGGAGAAATCGACAGCGTGGGTTATTCCGTGCTGTTCTTCGTGATCGTCGTCTTTTTCACCTACTTCTACACCGCGATCACGGTCAACCCGCAGCAAATGGCGGACACCATGAAACGGCAGGGTGGATTTATTCCCGGCATCCGTCCCGGCAAGCAGACCAGCGAGTTTATCGACACGATCCTGACCCGGATTACGCTTCCGGGATCGGTCTTCCTCGGATTCGTCGCCATTCTCCCGTCCTTCGCGATGGCCTTCGGCGTCACGCAGGGCTTCGCGATGTTCTTCGGGGGAACCAGCCTTCTGATCCTCGTTCAGGTGACCCTCGACACGCTGCAGCAGATCGAGAGTCACCTCCTGATGCGTCACTACGACGGCTTCATGAAGAGCGGCAAGATGCGCGGCCGCCGCGTGTGACCAACACGATCGGGGGCGCCGTCCGTCGTGTCGGCCACTCCCCCTCAACTCATGTCCGTCCATGAACTGGATTCAGCGGGTCGTCCAACGAATACGAGGTGCGTTCATGATTCAACTGAAGAGCCGGCGAGAGATTGATCTGATGCGTGAAAGCGCGGATCTGGTGGGGCGCACCCTCGGGAAAGTGGCGGAGCACGTAGAGCCGGGCATGACGCTGGAAGAACTCGACGCCATTGCTGAAGACTACATTCGAACACACGGCGCCGAGCCCGCATTCAAAGGTTACAAAGTTGGAGAGAACGTATTCCCGGGCACGCTCTGCACGTCCGTAAACGAAGCGGTGGTGCACGGCATCCCGAACGACTACGCCCTCCAAAGCGGCGATCTTCTCTCCGTTGACTGCGGCGTAGAGTTGAACGGATACTTCGGCGACAGCGCCTTTACCTTCGCCGTCGGAGAGATTGACGAGGAGACGCGCGCTCTTTGCCAGACGACCTACCGCGCGCTGCACCTCGGGATCGAACAGGCTACTGCCGGAAACCGCGTCGGCGACATCGGTCACGTCATTGAGGATTACTGCTCCTCGCGGGGCTATGGCGTGGTCCGCGACCTCGTCGGGCATGGGATCGGGAAAGAGCTGCACGAAAAACCTCAGATCCCGAATTTCGGCAAGCCCGGCAGCGGACGGAAGCTGAAGAAGGGCCTGACGGCCTGCATCGAGCCGATGGTCAACCAGGGAACAGCATCTATCGACGTTGACTCGGACGGCTGGACGATCCGTGCCGCGGACGGAAAGCCGTCGGCCCATTACGAACACATGATTGCGGTCGGCGACGGCGAGGCCGAGATCCTCACCACGTTCGAATACATCGAAGATGTGGTCGACCCACCGTACGAAACGACACCATCTGTCACACACAACAGCACGGCTAATGGCTAAGGAAGAAGCCATCGAACAGGACGGAGAGGTCATCGAGGCCCTCCCGAATGCGCAGTTTCGCGTCAAACTGGAGAACGGGCACGAGATTCTTGGGCTCCTCTCCGGCAAGATGCGGATGAATTACATCAAGATCCTGCCCGGAGACCGCGTCAAGGTCGAGCTTTCGCCCTATGACCTGTCCAAAGGCCGGATCGTCTACCGGTACAAGTAGGCGCGCGTAGCGCCCCGCTGAACGATGTGTCCGCCAGACGAATTCGGGCACAGTCTTCATGTTGGGAGGCGTGTGTGTGCCGAACCTTTCGGTGTAAAACATAGTATTAACGTGTCTGAAATGGCATGGCTCGAATCTCGATGCTCGGCGCGGCATGCGTGCACGTTCGGCCTATGTAACCATTTGACACATACATTCCCGCCCGTCGCCCGACGACATGACCGCCCCGCGTCCAGCACGGACGACGGCCGAGCGCTCAATGAAACGCCTTTCTTACGAAGGGCCAATCGGGCCGCTCGGGCACGCATCTCGGTGTGAGGCGTCTGTTTCGCCCTCATGACCTGGATGTGAAGGGCAAGGGTCGCACCCGATGCGATCAACGCCACGTACCTTTTGAGAGAACGCATAACCGAACCCATTTATGCCTCGTATCGCAGGAGTTGACGTACCGGACCACAAGCGCGGTGTCATCGCGCTCACCGAGATCTACGGCATCGGCCAGTCTCGCGCAAAGGACATCGTAGAGCGCGTTGGCATCGACCTCGAGAAGAGCCCTCGCGAGTGGACGGAAGACCAGACCCGCCAGGTGCGGCGCATCGTCGAAGAGGAATACACCGTCGAAGGGCAGCTTCGCACGGAGGTGCAGATGAACATCAAGCGCCTCATGGACATCGGCTGCTATCGCGGCCTGCGTCACCGGAAGGGTCTTCCGGTCAACGGGCAGCGGACGCGGACCAATGCGCGGACCCGGAAGGGCCGGCGTAAGACCGTCGCTGGCAAGAAGGCAGCGCCGCGTAAGTAAGTGGCCTGGCTGCGGAGACCGATGCGCACGGCGAAACCGCGCGGTGTCGGTCCGTGGGGGCGATGGCTCGCTCTTCTTCCGCATGGGTTCCTGCTACATCTCTGATCGCCTGTTACGGGGAAACGACCCCGGGCAGAGACGCAACACATTGTATCGAATCGACTGACCATTATGGCAAAAGGAGGAAAAAAGCGGGGCAAACGCTCCGCCCGCAAAAAAAACGTCGTTGTTGAGTCGAACGGTCGTGCCTACGTCAAGGCGACCTTTAACAACGTCATCGTCACGATCACCGACCAGTACGGCAACACGATCTCGTGGGCGAGCGCCGGCAAGATGGGCTTCAAAGGAAGCCGCAAGAATACGCCGTACGCCGCGCAGAAAGCCGGTGAGGCCGCCGCGCAAGAGGCGTATGACCTGGGTCTGCGCCGGGTCGACGTCTTCGTGAAAGGCCCTGGTTCGGGTCGCGAGGGGGCCATTCGCGCGATGTCGGAGGTCGGCATTGAGGTTGCGACGATCCGCGACGTGACGCCACTTCCGCACAACGGCTGCCGTCCTCCCAAGCGCCGCCGCGTTTGATCTTCGATTCGCCGAACCGCAGCGGGGCTACAGGTTCTGCTGCCGGTTCACCCCCATTCTCTCGAACTACGAAACTCGTCTCCCTCACACATGGCTCGATACCGAGGCCCCAAGCAAAAAATCGCCCGTCGCTTTAAGGAGCCGATCTTCGGCCCGTCCAAAGCGCTGGAGCGGAAGCCGTACCCGCCGGGACAGCACGGCCGTCGCCGTCGCCGTCGCGAAAGCGAGTACGCCGTTCAGCTGAAAGAGAAGCAGAAAGCGAAGTACACCTACGGCTTGCTCGAGAAGCAGTTTAAGAACCTGTTCGATAAGGCGTCGCGCCAGGAAGGCGTGACGGGTGAGAACCTGCTGCTCCTCCTGGAGTCGCGCCTGGACAACACGGTGTTCCGTCTGGGCATTGGCCGGACGCGGCGTCAGGCCCGGCAGTTCGTGTCGCATCGCCACATCATGGTGAACGACCGGGTCGTCAACGTGCCGTCGTATGCTCTGCGTCCGAACGACGTGGTGTCGGTCCGCCCGAAGAGCCGCACGCTGGAGGTTGTGAAAGACAATGTACAGCGCCAGCGCCGCAACTTCTCGTGGCTCGACTTCGACCGTGATGCCATGAAGGGGAAGTTTCTGGATTACCCCGCACGGGAAGACATTCCGGAAAACATCAACGAGCAGCTCATCGTCGAGCTTTACTCGAAGTAATCGACGAACGACACGGCCGAGGCAAGCACGCCCTACCACGGCGGCTAAATCGCCGCCTCGTCCTGTCGCCACCTGCTCTGACGGGAAGCAACCGGCACGCCTCCACGACGTGACCGACGTCTCCGCTTCCCACGCGTTTGTTGAAAATCTCTACCGAACCGAGCGTATGAATAACTACGGGATTCAGATGCCGGAAGGCGTCCAGGTTGATGAAGCCGAGGACACCTCGGGGCGTTTTATCGTCGAGCCGCTCGAACGCGGTTTCGGCGTGACCATCGGTAACGCCCTCCGCCGGGTGCTGCTGTCGTCCCTCCGCGGCCTCGCCATCACCGCCATCAAGATTGATGGGGTCCAGCACGAGTTCTCCACGATCCCGGGTGTGACGGAAGATGTTTCCGACGTCATCCTGAACCTGAAAGAGGTCCGCTTCAAGAGCGAAGAGGCTCAGGAAGGGCACCTCCACCTAAGTCTGGAAGGCCCCGGCGACTGGACGGCACAGGATATCGCCGATGCCACCGCCGAGTTTGAAGTGCTGAACCCGGATCTGCACATCGCGACCCTGGCCGAAGATGCCGTCGTCAACGTTGATCTCCGGATCGGCAATGGCCGTGGGTACGTCCCGTCCGAGGAAAACAAGCGGGAAGACGATCCGATCGGCGTCATCGCCATCGACTCGATTTTCACGCCGATCCGCAACGTGAAGTACTCGGTCAAGCCGACGCGTGTCGGGCAGCGAATCGACTATGAGAAGCTGTCGATCGACGTGGACACCGACGGCTCCGTGACGCCGGAGGAGGCGCTCACGCAGGCGGCGAGCATTCTCCGCGACCACGTCAACTTCTTCATCAGCCTCGACGAGGAGCCGGAACCGGTGGTCGAGGAGCAGGAAGTAGACGAAGAGGTCAAGCGGATTCGCGAACTACTCGCACAGCCTGTGGACGAGCTCGATCTGTCCGTCCGCTCGCATAACTGCCTCAAGGCGGCGAGCATCAAGACAATCGGCGACCTTGTGCGTCGTGAGGAGAACGAGATGCTCAAGTTCCGGAACTTCGGCCGGAAGTCGCTACAGGAGCTCGTCGAGGTCCTGGACGACCGCGGCCTCGAGTTCGGGATGAACGTCGAAGAATACCTCGAAGAGCAGGCCAGCACCTGATCGGTCGCGTGGCGGAACGGGTTCATGCAGTGCCCACGGCCGCCGCACCTGCCCCTGGCCACTCGCTGACGAAATCAACTCCTGTTCTGCGTTTGGCGTCGTGCGTAGCCGGCTCCCCGCATTCGGGGAGCGGCGCGCCACGCGCCAACGGTACCGCACAACGCAAGACGCATAACGACACACTATGAGACACCGCAAGAAAGGAAAGAAACTCGGTCGTACAAGCGCCCACCGGAAATCGACAATGCAGTCGCTCTCCAGCGCTCTGATCGAGCACAAGCAGATTCGCACCACGGTCGCCAAGGCCAAGGCACTGCGTCCGTTCATCGAGCCGCTCATCACGCGTGCGAAGGACGACACCGAACACAACCGTCGGCAGGTCTTTCGGCGTCTCCAGAATAAGGAGGCTGTGAAAGAGCTCTTCAACGAGGTCGGCGTCAAAGTCGGTGATCGCCCGGGCGGTTATGTCCGTATCGTAAAGCTCGGCCGGCGGAGCGGTGACGGGACCGAGGAAGCGGTCGTCGAACTGGTCGATTACAACGATGTTCAGCCCTCGACGGCAGGTAGCGGCAAGAGCAGTACCCGTCGTGGAAGTGGAAAGGGCCGTCGTGAGGAGACGGAAGAAACGGAAGAAGCAGCAGCTGGAGCGGCCTGACGCTCTCCATGCCGGCACGAGATACACCGAAAGCACCACGCCGACGCCTCGGGGTGGTGCTTTTTGTGTGGTAC
>NZ_DAXETW010000090.1:0-34459 GCF_051155795.1 Longibacter sp. | reverse complement strand
GGATGAACGCCGACGGGACCTACGAGATCGAGAGTGCCACGTGTCAGGCGTTTGCCCCGCCATTGGGAGGGGGTGGGTCCGGCGTCGGTGGCGGTGATACGTGCTATGACGGTCCGGGTGGCGATCCGTCGCTGCCCCTGTGCGAGCTCCACCCCGATGATGCGGTGGAAGTTCAGTCCGAAGAATTCCTTTGGGGACCCGCGCGGCGACTCGGGCAGAAGCTTCTGCGCGCCCTGCAGCGAGGTGAAGACCTGCTGGACGCGAAAACGTGGAAGAACATCCTGGAGAGCGAGTGGGCGGACGCCGCGCAGGCAGGCCTGGACACGCAGGCAGCGCTGAACGGGGATGTGGTTGCGCTGATCAGCGTACTGGACTACATTGTGAGCCAGATCAGCCCCGCCGGCGGCGTGTTCGACATGCTGCAGACCCTGAAGCTGGGGAATCACCTGGGGCTGTCGTGGTTCGACGACATTACACGGGCATTTTCGCAGTCGGCGTATTTCGACGAATTCGGCAGTCACTTTATCGGAACAGGACACGCCTGGGACAAACATGGCGACAAGTACGCGGGCATCCTCAGTACTCAGGACGAGTTCGTCGACCTGATCGAAGACATCATTCGGAATCCAGACGAAGTCAAGGTCTTTCGAACGGATATCGAGAAAAGAGCCTTCTGGGACCGGGCTACCGAAACGGTTGTCATCTTCGATCCTGCAAATCCTGATTTGGGGACGGCTTTTCGGCCAGATATATCGCGGTATAATCCGCGTAGGACGTATTTCGATCAACTCGGTGACTAGGGCCTGTCTCAAAAACGTGTCTTCAGCCTACGATCGGCTTTTCACGGACCGGGGCGTCCGTCGCTCACCACCGGTAGCTGCCGATACAGGCGGATCGCTTCGAACACCGCGGTCTCGTGAACGCTCGATCTCGGCGTCGAATCCATTCCTCAGACAGTGCCTAAGTCTATTCTGCGCAACCTGCAATGTACAGAGAGGGTGTAATCACCGCAACTCGACGACAGTGACCAGTGGAGAAGCGCATGTCCGTAGCCTGGATTTCAAGAGTGCCCGGAGCGGTCGTTCATCCCATTGAATTCCTACCGGGATCCTATGAGGGCGGGGCGTCCCGAGAGTCATCCATTTACATGCCTGAGGAGCGGTTTGCGCACTTCGAACCGCTCTTGATTCGTCACACGCCATCGTCTTCATTCTCCCGCTACGCATTCACGGAAGTCCCGATGGCCGTCTGGGACCCGGTGATCGAAGACTTACGTGGTTGGGTGACAAAGATCGATCACGGTGCGGACCTCAGTCAGATAACACCTGCACCGGGGTTCATGTCGACGCACTCCCGAAAGGAGTTTCTTGAAGGTGAGACGGACCACCTTCGATCGCTGCGCGATACCGCAGATTATCTCGCTTCGTGGCTCGAAAATGCAGCTCACGAGCACGGCGTAGTTTCAGTACTGGGGATGTAGCCAGGGCAAATGGGGCTTCCCGTCCGGTCCTTGCGACGGGTATCAGTTCTTCACAGCCCCCACAGCGAGAGGGCCGACGCCATGCAAACGGCTGTCGGCAGGCGACCCTGAGCGGGGATCCCGTCGCGCTGGTTGGCGTGCTGGAGGACATTGCCAGGAAGATCAGTCCCGCCGGCGGCGTGTTCGACATACTGCAGACCCTGAAGCTGGGGGATCACCTGGGGCTGTCGTGGTACGACAACATCATCGGGGGGCTTCAGAGCTCGCAGTACTTCCCGCAACTCGCGCAGGCCGTCCGGCGACTTCGCTAACACCATCGACGACCTTAGCTTGCTCAAGCAAGTTGGTCAGTTGGGTGAAGAAGCCAATGGTGCCTACCGTATCCTCGAAGGTGACGCTGGCAAGGTCCTGGACAACTTCGCGGAAAAGTGGGGCACCCAGGTCTATCAGCGTGCCGATGGAAACTGGGAGGTGCTCATGCCGGGCGGCAGTGTGCGTATGACACAGTATCGCTCGGGAACTGTGATCGATGGAAAGCGAAGACCTACAATCAATCTGAACGAGTCCGGAAGCACCCAGAAGATTCGGTTCGGGGACTCGAAATACCCGTTCGAATAGCTTGATGAAATGGCTAAAGACGCATCGTCAGTACAGGTCCATGGAGAGAGCCTTCTTCAGTTTCCAGGTATTGCTCTCATCCTGTACCAGTATTGGCTGCCGGATGGCATTCCAGAGGCTTTCGACAGCGCTGGAATCTTCGAACGACTTATCGGATCGAAAGCTTATCAGCATCAGCGGTGGAACCATTCGTACAAGGGAGAGCACGGCCCATTTGCGGTCTCTGAGATCCGTCCGGATCACTACGAGCGCATCGCCGCAGAGGAGGTTGAGAAGGCCATGCGCGAGCGCCTGATTCCGGCCTCGCAGGCGGAATTGGACCGCTATCTTGATTCGTGGCCAGGCCCCGAAATGCTGCAGCAGCGATTGAGGGCGCTACTCAGCTACATACAGAGCAGCCAGCTTCGTTGGTACCGACTGGCGATGGGTCTTCAAGACGAGCACTACTGGTCGGATGGGTACCGAGAGGTTCGGATCCTTGACCACTTCGAAGAGTGGGTGGGCGTCGATCCCGAGGAGTCGATGGTTTACATGCTGCAACTGATTAGAGATTGAATGTCGTAGCCCCATGATCCACAACTGGCAGTAGCAAAAGGCGACCAAGACTAGGGATAAGGCCCTCGCTGCCCCCCGCCGCGGCGAGGACCTCGTAGACGGACGCACCTGGCGCGACATCCTTGACGGTGAGTGGGCTCAGGCCGTGCAAGCGGCCGCCGATGGGCAGGCGGCCCTGAATGGCGATGTCGTTGTACTGATCAGCGTACTGGACTACATGGTGAGCCAGATCAGCCCCGCGGGCGGCGTGTTCGACATGCTGCAGCACCTGAATCTGGGCGAGCATTTGGGACTGACATGGTATGACGACATCATTGGCGGGCTTCAGAGCTCGCAGTGTTTTCCGCAGCGTGGCACGGCATCGGCGATTTCGCGAATATCAACACCGCCCTCTATCTGCGTTGCGAAGCGGGTCAACTGGGCCAAAAGGCGGATAGCGATCGTATCCAGAGCCTCATAGATGGAAATGGTCGGTCGGTTTGCGCCACGCCTCAATCAGATAGGCGAATCGCCTGTCGTCCGCTCAGATTCCAGACACGGTTGAATTCGGGGACCCGCCAAACCCAACACGCATGACTCTGTGGCGGTCACAAAACAATAATATCTCATCAACCATCGTAGGGCAGGGTCTCGTCGGTCCATCCACTTGCTATCCTGAGATTCGACCTGGACCCGCCCGGCATCGAAATGAGCAATCCGACGAAAATCAACTGGAGAGCGGACGACGATACGATCAATGCCCTGAACCGACTCGTCGGATTTCCTCTACACACCGCAATCTCTTCAAGCTTACGTGTTCATCTCACGGCCGACAGGCCGCAGATCCGAACGGAGAAGGTCGCTCTTATCGGCCCAGAAGGTATCGTAACCGTCGATTTTCCTGATTGGGCAGATACCGAACGGTATGCTATGAATGCGTTTCTCCTGGAGGCTCGTCACACGACGGCTGCCCCCGAGTGGACACGTGGAGAGTACATTCCTCACACTGGGGCCCTCCATGGCTTTTGGACGGGGGTTCGGTTTAACGCGACCACCCCGAACCGCACGTCTCCTTCCCGCATTCGCACGATCTCGATATATCGCCGTGAAAGAGAGCGGCGCAATGTAGAAACCGGCTATGCCGAACGCGTCGCCTTCGACAATGCGGTCCTATTCCGTCGCGAGACCGGCTCACCGCCATTGCTTCTCTTCGTTGATGAATCAAGTATTGCCGGATTGCTCGGCATCAGCGTTGATGTCGAGGAGATGTCGGAGGTGTTGGAAGGCTGTACGAAGAGATACGTTATCGACATGGACGACGAGGACGATCCGGGCACGTAGCTCGGCGTTCGGCTCAGAGTGCGCCCTCGGGAAGGCTTATCAAGGGATCGGATCCCGCTGATGCGTCCTGGCGCGGTGCCTACGCCCGCGCCCTACCACCGCCGGCTCGAGCGGTACGACGTCGTGTTCTGAACAACGAACGGTCGACTCAGCAAACGTCCACTTGCGTCCGTTCGGCCACGTTTTACGGCCCCAGAGGCCCGGCGGTGGGCTCGGCGTACACCGCTGCCCGTCGTCGTTGAAGTTTACGATAGGGAAACGGCGTGGCGCGGACGTCCGGGGTGAATCATGCATCGCCGTCCTCGCGAATGGCGGCAGCGAGCTTGTCATACGTCTGCCGAAGGGACTCCGGAAGCACCTTCGTTTCGCCGGTTACCGGCATAAAGTTCGTATCACCGCTCCAGCGCGGCACGACGTGCATGTGGAGGTGATCGGGAACGCCCGCCCCGGCTGCTCGGCCGATGTTCAGGCCGACGTTGAAGCCCTCCGGATCAAGCGCGTCCGTTAACCACAACATGCACCGGTCGACCGCCTCGGCCATAGCGTGTTGGTCGTCCCTCGTCAGGTCGACGTAGGATGCGACTTCCCGGAAGGGGACGATCAGCAAATGGCCGTTATTGTACGGATAGAGGTTCATGATGACGAAAACGTGTTCGCCGCGCCAGAGAATGAGATGCTCGGCATCCGCGTCGTTGTTGGCACCATCCTCCTGCAGTGCGGTGAATATCGAGACGCCCTCACGCCCGTCGACACGATCATTCGCAGTGGAAACGTACTCCGATCGCCAGGGACTCCAGATTCGGTCCATTGGGGTTAACGTAGTGGAAAAAGGGAGAGGATGAACAGACACGGCCCCCCGGGAAGCATCATTCGGCGGGCTGGATGCATTATATGATACCTGCGTTCGAGGGATGGGCAGCACAAACAACCTTCCGGACATGGGCGCCCTTCATCACTTCGCTTACATGACGACGCCTGCATGCGGTCCATTTTTGCCGATCTCCACACGCACACCCATTTCTCGGACGGCCTGTATTCCCCGACCGTCCTGCTGGAAAAAGCAGCCGACCGGGGAATCCAGGTTTTGGCCGTGACAGATCATGACACCATCGCGGGTCTCGATGAAGCCGCCTCGGCTGCAAAGCACACGAGCATCGACCTCATTCCGGGCGTCGAACTCACGGTCTCTGTCAGCGACGACGTCGTTCACCTCCTCGGCTACGGCTTCGATCCCTCAAATCCTGCTCTGGTTGCGTACCTCGACGGATTTCGTGAGGGGCGCAGGGACCGGATGACTGCGATGGTCGATCGGCTCACGTCCATGGGTGTGGACGTCACAATGGATCAGGTGGAGGCGGAAGCGGAGCCGGCGGCATCGCTCGGGCGTCCGCATCTGGCTCGCGTGCTCGTGGAAAACGGGGACGTGTCGGACATCAACGCGGCGTTCGACCGCTTCCTGGGCAACGAAGCTCCGGCGTACGTCCCGGCGCCCGGTCCATCCGCTGGCGAAGCGATCGACGTCGTGCATCAGGCTGGCGGCATCGTGTCCATTGCTCACCCCGGTCAGTGGATGCCCGGGCACATCCTTCGCGACCTCCGCCGCGCCGGGGTCGACGCCATCGAATGCGTTTCGCCATCGCACCCCGATTACCTCGTGGACTACTACCGGACGAAGGTCCGGACCTCTGAACTGATGATGACGGGAGGCTCCGACTATCACGGTGGAAGCGAGCGACACGAAGAAAACCTGGGGCGCCTCGGGTTGTCGCGCCGGGAGTGGAAGATGCTGTCCGCACACCTCGCTCGCCAGACGTCGTAGCAGGATCGCTCTGCGCGGCGGATTTCTCGCGGCAGTACCGGCACGACGCGTCCGCGTCTCGTTCTACGGTTCATGCCGATGCGGGAACGAAGTCACGCGGCGACCGCGTAACATCATCGCCGGTTATGACGCACTCGTGCCCGGCCGGTTTGTACATCCATCCCTGATTCGTTCCGCTTATGCCTGAGTACCTGGAAGGAGACCTCGTCGTGCGCGATCACCGGTTCGGCATCGTGGTCAGCCGCTTCAACGACTTCATCACCGAGGAAATGCTGGACGGCGCCCTCCGAACGATCAAGCGGCACGGCGGGGATCCGGACAAGGTCGTGGTGGCGCGCGTGCCGGGATCGCTCGAACTGCCCGTTGCGGCGAAGAAGATGGCGGAGTCCGGCTCCTACGATGCGGTGATCTGCATCGGGGCCGTGATCCGGGGGGCGACCACGCACTACGACTACGTCTGCTCCGGAACGACGAGTGGAACGGTCAACTCCTCGCTCGAGACCGGCGTGCCGATCATCTTCGGCGTCATCACTACGGAAACGATTGAGCAGGCGATCGAACGTGCTGGGACGAAGGCCGGCAACAAAGGGGCGGAAGCGGCGGCGGCAGCCATCGAAATGGCCAACTTGATGGAGAAACTGTAGAGCTTGATCAACCCGGAACCCGGGCCGTGGCTGCTCGTCAATGAATATCGCAGCGCGAGGTTTTTTCGTGCCGGCCGTGTCGCCGTCGGCCGCAATTTGGAGCACCGAAATGCCGGCGCGACGGGGCGGTGTATTTCACAGAGGCCCCACAGTCGCACCTTGACATCGAAAGGAATCGCTCGTACCCTTTGAATCCTGCAATCGGGAACGCACGAAATACAGCGTTTCACTCCAGGACAGGGCATACATGGTGATCGTAGCTCAGTCGGTTAGAGCGCCAGGTTGTGGTCCTGGAGGCCGAGGGTTCGAATCCCTCCGGTCACCCCGAAGAAAGTACGTGTAGAAGCACATTTTTACCTGCCGCGTTCGTCTAGTCTGGTCTAGGACGCCGCCCTTTCACGGCGGTAACACGGGTTCGAATCCCGTACGCGGTACAACTTTTAAATTTCTTGGAAGGCCTCGATGGCACTGCTATCGAGGCCTTTTCTTTGTCCTTTCCTTCATGGATGTTACATTGGTTCAAAGATGTTCCTCACCTCCTGCACGGTTCCGGCGCATTGTGGCTCGTCTTTTGGCGTAGATTAGAACGAGGCGAGCGCACGTCGAGGCGCAAACCGTGCTCGTGGCCGCATGGCGGTCGACAGCAGTCGGTGGCGCATCCCATTTTGCTACTCCCAGGCGTTGCCCCTCGCATTGGGCGACGTCGGTCCTGACTTCTCCACTCAATCACGTTCAGAGCGTTTATCCATGGAACTGGCCCCGCTAACGGTACTGAATAAGCAGTACACCATTAAGCGTACACTGGGCGATCCCGGGCCGTTCGACATCAAGTACCTGGGGGAGACGGTCGACTCGGAAACGGCGACCGTCATCCGCGAATTCTTTCCCGTCCACCTCGTAGAACGCGAGTCGGGAAAAACCTCGATTGACATCCTCGGCGGCGACAAGGAGTCGCAACTGTTTCAGTCGGGGATGGAGTACTTCCAGAAAGAGTCGAGCGTGCTCAGCCAACTCGAACACGACGCCCTGCCGTCAGGGTATGAGGTGTTCGAGGCCAACGGCACGGCGTACCGCGCCCGCCCCCACAAGCAGAGCATGTCTCTCCGGAAAGGCCTTGAGAGTAAGGGGACGCTGTCGGAGAAGGCGGCGCTTACGATCATGGTGCCGATTCTGGAGGCCCTCCAGCTGTCGCACGACAACGGCCTTTACCACGGCGGTGTATCGCCGGAAACCGTGCGTCTGTGCAACGACGGCTCTGTCTTGTTGACCGGGTTCCAGGGCGCATTCATCCAGCTTGCCCGCCAGGGTGGTGAACTGTCGGCTCTCGTCCAGCAGGGGACATCGGCGATCGAGCAGTACACGCCGCGCGGCAACCAGGGGCCATGGACGGACGTCTATGCGGCGGCTGCGACGATTTGCTATATGGTCACCGGCCGCGAACTGCCGGAGGCCAGCGATCGCCTTGAGGGCGATGACCCGCTGGCAGACCTCATTCAGGACGCGGACGCCTTCAGTGCGCCCGGCGTCCGGGAGGCGCTTATCGATGCGCTGGAGGTTGACCCCTCGAAGCGCCTGCAGTCGGCCGAGGCCCTCGCCAAGGCACTAAAGGAGTCGTCGACCCGCTACGATGGCACCGAGAGCGGCTACGCCATCATTCCGACGGAGCTCGAGGAAGAGGCCAACGACGACGCGTCGGATACGGATCAGGACGGCGAGGTAGAGGTGCTGTCCACCGGCGGCCGGGAACGCCCGGCCCGGACGCGCTCCCGCTCGAGCCGGTCGAGCAGGAAGAAAAAAGAGTCCAGCAGCACCGCGATGCTCGTCGGAATCCCCATCGTCCTCCTTCTGCTCGGAGGGGCCGGGTACTTCCTGTTCGCGGGAGGAGGAAGCGCGTCGTACGAAGAATACCGGACGCGGGCCGACTCGCTTTATGAGGCACAGAACTACGCCGCAGCGCGTGAAGCATACACGCAGGCCCTGGACGTACGCACCGACGACGCATTCGCGCAGCAGCGTCTTCGCGAGATCGATCAGATGACGAGCGGCGGCGGCGAACAGGCATTCACCGCCCGCGTGTCGACGGGCGATTCCCTGATGGCCGCAGCTGATGCCTCGTACGCGGAGGGCGAAATGAGCGAGGCCCTGCAGATGTACTCGCAGGCCACGACGAGCTACTACTCGGCCCTTGACATCCGCGACCAGGAATCGGTTCAGCGTCGGATCAACCGCGCGGAGAAGCGTCAGGATGATGTGATTGCCGAGCTGCGGTCCGGTGGCGAAGACGATGAGAATCTCGAGGCAATGGTCCGTCAGCAGCAGCAGGCGCAGCGTGCACGTGCGCAAACGATTTACCGCCGTGCGATGGAGCGCGGTCGGGATTACATGAGTCGCAACGAGTACGCACAGGCGAAGTCGGCCTTCGAGCAGGCCTCGGACGCGCGCACGACCGATGATGTCATGGACGCCATCGCTGAAGCCGATCGTCTCCTACAGGAGCAGCGCGAGAACCAGTCCGCGTACGAGCGCTTCCGTGCCCAGGCGGACGTCGCCTTCCAGGAAGGAAGCTACGAGGACGCGGTCGATCTGTACCGTCGCGCCCTCGACGCAAAGAAGGGCGACGCCTACGCACAGGAGCAGCTAGAGAAGGCGAAAAGCGAACTCGAAGCCATCCAGCTTGCACAGGCCAAGCGGCAGAAGGAGCAGCAGCGCCGTGAAAACATGAAGGAAGGCGACATCTACACGGTCGTCGATGAAGAGGCACAGGTCGATGGCGGTCTCCAGGCCCTGCACAAGGACGTTAAGTACCCGCCGTCAGCCGCCCGCCGCGGTGTCGAGGGGCGCGTCTACATGCAAGTCGTGGTGAATGCGGACGGAACCGTCCGAGAGGCCAACGTCACCCGCGGCGTCAACAATGCGATCGACGACGAGGCCCTTCGAGTTGTGGAGGACGCAGAGTTCATTCCGGCGAAAGTCGACGGCAAGCCGGTTCCGTCGCGCACAGCCGTCTGGATCGAGTTCCGCCTCCAAGACTGAGCGTCCGTTCGGCTCATCTGAGCTATACGCGCATTCTGAAAGGAAACGGGGATCGGCCGAAGGGTCGATCCCCGTTTTTACGTTCGTGTTGTTGCTCGCCTCGTCGTTGCTCGCCTCGTCCTGTTTGGTTCCCGCCATGCGCAGCGTCTGTGTGCGCGGTGCCGTGACAATCCGGCTTGTAGCGTCGACCTGTGCCAGTCCCGACGCAGTTCTGCCTTAGGCGGTGGGTGCGGTTTCCACGTCGGCGGTCGTTTCGGGCTTGGGGACGCGCATCCCTGAACGGGTAGTCAGCCGATGTACGAGGAAGGCAGAGCGTGTCGTGAGGATTAGCGCGATCGGAAGGATGGCTTCGTGAAGTCCCTGGGGCCAGAAGAACCATCCGGTGCTCAGCAGCCCGGTCGCGACGGCGGTTGCCAGCGCGTAAGGGCGCAACCATTCTGCTGTCCGACCGCGCGCCAGGGCGACAGCGAGAACCAAATGCGTCGGCCAGGCCCAGGCCAGATTCCAGTTGTAATTCGTCACCTGGTGCTCGCTGATGAACCAGAGAAAGCACAGAAGCAGTCCGACGATCCCGGTCATCCCGAACAGGACGGCGTCCCAGGGAGCTTTCGCATCCGCCCGGTCGCGACCGCGGGCAAGCGAACGAACCTCCCGGACGGTCACGGCAGCAACGAGCCCGAACAGCAGCCACGTCGCGAGGAGGGGCCATGGAAACGTGGCCTCGCGCGCATCATAATTGTCCCTCCAGTATACCGTATCGGTTCGCACGACGAGCGGCTCTGGTCCATCCGCCGCGGCGATGCGCGCGTGTTCGAACGCTTCGAACAGATACTCCGGCAAAAACATGACCTCACGAGGCGAGGCGATTCGATCCGCGGGAGAACCGAGTCCGATATCGAACCCTACGTCAAGCAGCCGGCGATCGGCAACATACGGGTCCAGGAGCCGCCGAAAACTTTTCCCCGGGCTCGGCTTGCCGGTGAACTGGATGATGGGACCGAGAGAACGTACCAGGGCATCGCGAACCCGCGTGGAGCAGTTGTCGAAGAGAAAGTCGTACCGGTACGTCCGATTTTCCGGTCGCGCATTGATTTCCAGAAACCTAAATAGGCGTTGCGTCTGCTCCGCCGTCAGGTTCAGATGCTGTTCGATCACCGGACGACCCATTCGTTTGTAGAAGGAAAGCGCCGACGCGTATTCCCCGGTGCTCAGCATGTAGTCGAGCCGACCGTACGTAAACTTCAGGACGAAGAAGGGCTCGTTGAAATCGAACGTGCCGTAGTTGTAGAGCCGGTTCACGCCCGTTCGCGGGTCGGCGATCCGAAGCGCACTGTGGCCAAACTCAGTGTACACGTCTTCGCCCGGCAGGATCGTAATCATCGATGCCCGCGCCTCCGATGACAGCTTGGATACCGACTGCGCTGAACTTTCGGCGGGCCATAGAATCCAGATCAGTCCGATGAGCAGGAGCATGCGACGGATGCCATCACGAGACGCAGATGAGAACCGGGTCAGACGCACGATCATGTTGTATTCTGGGAAGGGACGAACCACGGGCGAGGGGGCGCATACACTCAATCGCGGTGAAAAAACGCCCTCGATCGGCGGCAGCGTAAATGAAGCGGATGCTTCTTTCTCTGTGTGTAGACGAGGGCGTAAGCATGGAGGTTCGACCGCAACGGTAGGATAACTTCGTGCGACTCATCGCCCCTTGCCCTCTTTCGACCATCCTGCCCGACTTGCATGGGACGCACGCAGCGAGCGAAGCATACGCTGGATCAGTTGAAGTCGACCATCGACACCCCAGAAACCGAGCTGGACCACCGCAATCCGTACGAGCTGTTGGTGGCGGTTATTCTCTCCGCACAGTGTACGGACGAGCGCGTAAATATGGTGACGCCGGACCTCTTCGATGCGTTTCCAACGGTACAGGATCTCGCAAACGCCGATCCCGACGACATCCACCCGTTCATTTCCTCGGTGACGTTCCCCAACAACAAATCCAAGTACCTGGCGAAGATGGGTCGTCAGGTTGTCGAGAACTTCGGTGGCGTCATCCCGGAATCGGTCGATGAACTGCAGACACTCACCGGGGTGGGCCGAAAGACGGCCCAGGTGGTGGCAAACGTTGCGTACGATGTCGACGCCCTGCCGGTCGATACGCATGTATTCCGGGTGTCCAACCGGATCGGGCTGGTGAAGGAAAACGCCGACACGCCTGCCAAGGTCGAGCGGCAATTAAAGCGTGTCATTCCAAAAAGCGACTGGGGCGCGGCACATCATCTGCTTATTTTGCACGGTCGTTATACGTGCACGGCTCGCAGCCCGAACTGCGGCGCGTGCCCCGTGATCGACATCTGCAAGTATTACGAGCGCCTCGAGCGACTCCCTGACCCTGTGGACGGGCTCGACCCTAGCCACGGTGCCTACTACTGCAAAACCCGGGACCACTACTTTGACGATCCGTCCGTTCACATCGACCGAAACGACATCGAACAGGTGGCCTGCCCGCGATGTGGCTCGATGAACGTGTTCAAAACGGACACGGGGGAAACGACGAAAACCGTCAAAGACTACCGTGTGAACGGGTAGCGCGCCCACGGTGGACCACCGGCGGCGACGTTGTGCTTCCGCGCCGCCGTTCTCCAATGGCTTCGCCCGCAACTCTTCTGACTCTCGACGTATCCGACATTACTCCATGGACGCTTCCCGGAAACACCTTCTCATCATCCTCGATGGCTGGGGGATTGCCGAAGACCCGTCCGTGAGCGCAATTCACGCGGCGGACACCCCATTTATGGATGACGCCGTACAGCGGTACCCTCACGGGACGCTTCGCGCATCGGGTGAAGCCGTCGGTCTGCCGGAGGGACAGATGGGAAATTCCGAGGTGGGGCACACGAATCTCGGTGCCGGGCGCGTCGTCCATCAGGAGATCCTTCGGATTTCGAAAGCGATTCGGGACGAGTCGTTCTTCGACAACCGCTCGCTCACTGATGCGGCTGCACATGTTCGGGACACCGGCGGGTCGCTGCATCTCATGGGCTGTTTTTCCGACGGCGGCGTGCATGCGACCCTCGAGCATGTCTACGGCCTGCTGGAAATGGCTCGCCGCGAGGATCTCGACGCCGATCAGGTAAATGTACACGCCTTCACGGATGGTCGGGACACCAGCCCGACCGGCGGCGTCGAATACGTGCGCGAGTTTCAGGATAGGGCGGCGGAGATCGGTGTGGGCAGGATCGCATCGATCGTCGGCCGCTACTTTGCAATGGACCGGGACAACCGGTGGGACCGTATCGAGAAGGCGTACCGGCTCCTCGTGAATGGAGAGGGAGCGTCGTTCGACGACCCGGTGGAGGCGCTGCAGGCAAGCTACGACCAGGACGTCACCGACGAGTTCGTCGAGCCGGTCCGGATCGACGTGGACGGGGAGGGACGTGTCGGCGAGGGCGATGCGATTATTTTCTTCAACTTCCGCGCCGATCGCGCCCGGCAGTTGACGCGCGCGTTCACCGACGATGCGTTTGCCGGATTCGATCGCGAACGCATCGATGACCTTTACTACGCCACGATGACGCCCTACGACGCCGACTTCGATCTGCCGGTGGCGTTCGAGAAGCTAAATCTCAAGGACACGATCGGGGAGGTGATCAGCCGCGTCGGGGGACGGCAGCTACGCGTAGCAGAGACGGAAAAGTACGCACACGTGACGTACTTCTTCAGTGGGGGACGCGAAGAACCGTTTCCCGGGGAAAATCGCCTTCTGATCCCCTCGCCACAGGTTGCGACATACGATCTACAGCCAGAAATGAGCGCCGCGGAGGTGGCCTCGCGAACCAATGCCGCGATCGGGGACGAAGCGTACAACCTGGTCGTGCTCAACTTTGCCAACCCGGATATGGTCGGACACACCGGCGACTTCGAGGCCGCTGTTCTCGCCTGCGAGGCGGTGGATGGAGCGGCCCGACGTGTGGTCGACAGAGCGCGGTCGGAGGGTTACTCCGTAAGCATCATCGCGGACCATGGCAACGCGGACAAACTGCGCAACCCGGACGGATCGCCACACACCGCGCATACGACGGCGCTTGTGCCGCACGTGGTGATCCACGATGATGTCGACGGCCCGGTTCGGGACGGCAAGCTCGGGGATGTCGCCCCGACCATTCTGGCAATGCTTGGCGTGGATGCCCCGGAGGCGATGGATGGCGATGTCCTGGTGGATGTGTAGGCAGCCCCGTATCTTCCTCGTTTCTTTCGGATCGGACCCGCAGCAGCGTGAGGCAAGGTGAGGAGGATCGGTTAGAAAAGCGGATCGCACGGCTCGAGGAGCGGCTGGATCAACTGGCCGAGGCCGTTCAACGGATGCACGAACGCGGTCCGGCGACGAACGAACGCCCCGGCGAGGGGGACGATGCAGCCGGCGGGACGGAAAAGATAGCCGATACAGCGTATCGAACCAGGAAGCAGAATCCGGCAGAACGGTCGAAGTCGTCACATCGGGACCCGGTTGATCGAGAGGTGCCGGTTCCTTCGACCGGCACCTCGACGGCGTCCAGGGGGCACGACCTGCCCGGAAAGGCCGGGGGCTGGTTGAAGTCGGTCCTCGGTACGACGACGGAAGACTGGCTCAGTCGTCTCGGCATCGCCCTGCTTCTCTTCGGCTTAGCGTTCCTCTTTCGGTACGCCGTGGAGCAGAACTGGCTCGGTCCGGCTGTTCGTGTCGCATTCGGTGCAGGGATGGGCGGCGCCCTGTTCGCAGGCGGATTGCGGTTGCATGACGCGCGTCCGCGGTTCGGGCAGGTCCTGCTTGGGGGAAGTGCGGCGACCTTTTACGTTACGATCTTCAGCGCATACCAGCTCTACGGCCTGCTGGATTACCTGACGGCGTTCGCAGCGATGCTTGCCGTCACCGGACTCACCTTCACAGTAGCCGTCCGGCAGGACGAGGCCGTCATGGCCGTTATCGGGGCCGTCGGTGCGTACGCGACGCCCTTCCTGTTGTACACGGACGCGGGGTCCATCCCCGGGCTTGTGGGCTACGCGGTCATCGTCCTCGCGCTCACAATCTCCCTGTTCGGGCTCCGCGAGTGGGTCGTGATGCTCCACACCTCTATTGCCGGGATGTGGATCGTGACGATCACAGGGTGGGTGTCGACGGTCTCCCTGTTTGGTGGGGAAGAAGCTGCCCGACTGGATCGGATCGCGGTTCAGGTCAGTGCGACAATAGCGTGGCTGGCAGCGGCGGCCCTTCCGTTTGCGTATCGCATGATTCGAAGCGGCGCATGTCCGGTTCCCCGAACATTCTGGCTACCGCGATGGGTAGGAGACGCCGACGCGACGGATAACACATCGAGCGTGAGGCAAGCGACGTCAGGAGGCCGAAGCCTGTGGAGCCGGGTCGGCATTGTGCTCTCCGCGTTTAGTTCGCCGCTCCTCCTCGTCGGAATCACGGCGGCCACGTGGAACCTGACCGACGGAGTGACCGCCGCTCTCATGGCCGGCCTCGCGATCGTGTACGTACCGGCCGCTCGCTGGTCGCATGAGGCCCACCTCCGCGTGGACCGCGCACTCTATTCGGTGCTCGCCGCTCTGCTGGTAACGGCAGCCATCGGGACGGGGCTGGACGGTCCATACCTGACCGTCGTACTTGCCGTGCAGGGGTCCGGGCTGCTTCTCCTCACGAACCGGGGTGCCGCACCGGCCCTTCGATATGTCGCACACGGGCTCCTTTTTCTGGTCGCCGCAGAGGCTGTTCATACCGATCTCGGCCGTTCTGCGAGCGACGTCTCAACGTCGGGAGGGCGCCTTGCGATGGCCGCGCTCATCTTCGGGAGCGCCTGGATCGTCGGCTCCCGCCGGGTTCGCGCCGTGTACCTCGGTACGGCCAACCTGATGTTTGCTGTTGGCGCATGGCACGGCTTCGAGGAGCCGGCGCACGACCTTGATCTCACGCGTTCGGCGTGGTTAATGCAGGCATTGATGTTCTGGGGGCTCAGGCAGTTCTTGGACCGGGGCACGCGACTGTCGGCCCGGCCGTTGCGCCACGCGGACTGGGTCGTTCACAGTCTCGTCCTCCTGACGAGCGTTTCGCTGGCATCGGACCTCTGGATGGGGCCGGCAGAGCCGATTCTGTCGGTGTCGAACGCGATCGAGGGGCTGGTTATCGGCGGGCTCGCGCTGGCTTCCGTCCGGTCGGGAGAAGGGCTGCGTTTCGACGTATTTAAGATCGCGGTGCTAATGCTCTGGCTTGCCTGGACGGGCGACACCTTCGGTCCGCTGGACGGAGGGGCCGGGATCGTATCGGCTATCTGGTGCGGGACGGCGCTCGCCGGCATCGTGGCGGGAAGCGTCTGGGACCGGAGCAACGTGCGCTACGCCGGATTCGCCACGCTGCTCCTCGTCGTCGGCAAGCTCTTTCTGATTGACCTCTCGGCTCTATCGCCCGTCTGGCGCATCATGATTTTCCTCGGGTTTGGTGTCGCGCTTCTCGCCGTTGGATACCTTCTCCCGGGTATTCTGCCGGGCACCTCCGACGCAGACGGCACGCACGAGTCTGAAGCGGCCGACGAATGAGCAGGGGAGAGTGGGCAATGTTGTCCACGAGCTGGTGAAAACGCGGGAATCCCACGGATGCGCGATCTCAAAAAAAGCGGGCCGCCCCCGGATGGACGACCCGCCGCTGGCGCTTCGTACGGCCGGAGACACTATTGAACGCTGAGATCGACAGGCAGGCGGGCCTGTACCTTGCCGGATTGGCTCAGGTAGTACTGAATCAGGGCGCGCTTCTCCTGCATTTTCCGCTCCAGATCCGTTGCAGTGCGGTTGAAGTAGAGGTGTGCGGCCTGCCCCGAGAGATCTTCGTTCAGTCTTTCGAAGAACGTCTTCTGTCGGGGAAGCGTCTGCACGGCGTACGGACCGTCGCCGAGGCCCGCTTTCTCACCTGCGATCCGAACAGCGTCGGAGAGGCCGCCGAGAACGTCTACGAGGCCGACGTCTTTCGCATCACGGCCGGACCAGACGCGGCCCTGCGCGATGGCGTCCACCTCATCGACGGACATGTTGCGTCCCTCCGCCACGCGCTGGAGGAAGGTATCGTACGTCCGGTCGATCGAACTGGCGAGAAGCGTGCGCTCCTGCTCCGAAAAGTCGGAGAACGGGGAGTAGATATCGGCGAGGTCGCTTGTTCGAACATCGTCGATGCCCACACCAAGCTTTTCCGTTAGAAGCCCCTCCACATTGAAGAGGAGGCCGAAGACGCCGATCGATCCGGTGATGGTGCTCGGGGTGGCGACAATGGAGTCGGCCGGCGCGGCGACGTAGTAGCCGCCGGATGCCGCGAGGCTTCCCATTGACACGATGACTGGCTTGACGGCTTTCGTCCGTTCGACCGCCCGCCATATGGCCTCACTGGCCGCGGCGGAACCGCCGGGTGAGTCGATGCGGAAGACGACCGCCTTGATGGATTCATTCTCCCGGGCATCCTCAAAGGCCTCGATCAACGGATCGGACGCCATCATGCCAGTCGAGCCGAAGGGTCCGCCCTCGGCGTCGCCGGGAACGATCTGACCGCTTCCGTAAATGACGGCAACCCGCCCGTCACCGGTGGTCTCGATTCCAACCTCGGAGGCGGGGACACGGGAATAGTCGGCCACGTCGATGATGGGCACGTCACCGCCATCCTCTAGTCCAAGGATCCCGCGAAGCACATCCACGACCTGATCGGTGTAGCGAATGTCGTCGATCATGCCCAGGTCCCGGGCCGGACCGGCGTCCATCGGTGCATTCGAGGTGGCGATGTCCCGAAGCTGGCTCATGTCGATCGAGCGGGACTCGGCGATTGCACTCAGGAAGACGTCGTACTGCGTCTCGACGAGTGCCTGAAGCTGCTCTTCGTTGTTATCGGAGAGATCGTTTCGCGTAAAGGTCTCCACAGCGCTCTTGTACTGGCCCGCCCGAACAACCTTCGGCTCCACGCCCAGCTTGTCGAGCGTACCCTTGAAGAACGTCTGGGGGAGGTAGAACCCGTTGAACTCGAACGCAGTTACGGGACCGGCGAAGATGCTATCCGCGGCCGAGGCGAGGAAATAGTCTTTCTCAAGCATGCCGAAGTCGCCGCTTGAGGCGATCACCGGTTTGCCGCTTTCCCGAAAGTCGGTGATGGCAGCCCGGATCTCTTCCAGGGTCGCCCAGGATGCCTGGCTTCCCTTCAGGCGAATCCAGACGCCAGAGATCCGACTGTCGTTTTCCGCCTTCGACAGTGCGGAGATGACGTCAGAGGCGTCATAGTCCGGCTGGTCGGACAGCTGGCGCGTCAGCGGGTCGTCCGAGACGCGCTCGGGGATGGGGCCCTGAACGTCAAGCGTCAGGATCGTCCCCGGCTGAACCTGGGGCGTCGAATCCGCCGACAGGCTGATGGCGAAGATGAAGAGGAAGAGGAACAGAATCAGAGCTCCGACGGCGATGAGGGTGCCAAGGACGCTCGCCGCCAGAGTAGATAAAAACCGCATGTTGAACGGACCGGTGGGTGATCAGGGGGACGGAAGTCCGAGTCGCCGCATCGTGCACGACCGGGCAGTCACTTGCTGTACACGTTTGCCACAGCGAGACCGTTACACACGATGCGCCGCAACTCGTTTCCAATGCGTTCCTGCGAACGTCTATACGGACAGCGCTCGACAATATCGTCGCATCTGCATATGCGTATATCGCTGCTCCGGCGCATCCCGACGGGATCGGGGTGGGGCGAGAAAGTGTCTATTTGAGAGGACACTTGGTTGTATCGGCTGGAAGACGGTTCGGGGCCGACATCGCGACGTCGGTTCGCTTTGAGGGCCACGTACGGGCTTCAGGCCGGATTTATTCGGCGTCCTTCAGCGAACCGCCGAATGGCATGATTCCAGAACCGGTACAGTGTGGTACCGGGCGCAACGGTTTCCAAGCCCGTGCCCGCACACCCGATTCCTCGCCCCCATGCACCGACTGGCCATGCGCACCCTGCCGAGTTTCCATCGCCTATCTTCGCGCCATTCGTCCACACCGGTTGTGACCGCTCCGTCTGCAGCGGGTCTCCTGCTGGGATTGGTAGTGTCGCTATTGATGAGCGCTCCCGCTCATGTGCACGCCGCTTCGGCAAATGCCGCCGTTACCGTCGGTCAGGTACACTCCCTGCAGTGGGATTGCCGCCGACGGGGCGCTGGCCGTGGCGTCAATGGCATCGTGCCCGTATCACGCCCCGGTTCGAATACCGCCAGGTGATCGACGCGCAGTCACACCGGCACTTCCGGCGCCGTTCGTTCGAGGTCCGAACACGCTATCGATACATCACTCGTTCAGCATCGCGGTTCCGGGCAAGAGTCGACGTTGTGGTGGAGGGAATCGATGTCTATCGGCGTGGGCGCCATATCGGCACCGTCGACCGCCTTCCGCGCTCGCTCCAGCGTGTACGAGCCCGGGTCCGGCGCGGCCGGTCACCCGAGTTAGACCGTCGTCTCATGCTGGTCGGCAAACCCGGCCAGGGGTTCGAGGTCCTGGCTCTGGATGCGCGCCGCCGGTCCTCGAGACCGCGCGTACGGGCAGTGGGGGTCGTGCGATTGCGCGAGGGTCGGGTATACTCGGTTCGTCGTAGCCGTTTCCTCCACGGGAGGCGACACCATGGTATTGTGCAAGTCCCGCTTCTTCCGGGTCATCTCGGGCAGGAGCAACGCTACGATCGGTGGTCCTCGCCCGGTGTGATCGGGTTCAGCGGCTTGTACGGGTCGCGTGGCGCTCACGACGTGTGGCGTTTCGACGGCCGTGTCGGCCCTGCCGGTGACGATCGGTCCGATGGGCGACACACGTGGTCTGGGTCGCGTGACGAGCAGCGGCGGGCGCGTCGGTCGACGTGGCGACGGGAGGATGTGCGGCCCCGACGCGATCGGTCGACAACCGTAGAACGCGAACATTCGGGCGAGCGGCGCAGCGATCGGACTGGCAACACATCCAGGTCCGGCCGCCTTCGAGGCACGGATGAGGAGCCGCGTGTGGCGCGGCGGGCCGGTGTTCGGCGACTGGAGAATGGACGTGCGTCGGAGGCGCCGACCCGCGAACGGGACGGCAATGATTCGGTGGACGAGTGAAGACGGAGCAGAACGCACATACGCAACCCGAGGGGAGAAGGGGCACCCGCCCTACACGCAGGTGATGTTTTGAAAGGCGTGTGGGAAGCCTTCCCGGCCCGGATGCGGCCGAAACTACGGGAAAAAGTTTAAGTACATACCACGACGAGGGTCGAGTGTGAGACGGCAACGTCCGCGGTCGGCCCTCGATCGTAGTTCGCAGAGCCAGTCACAACCTGTGAGCGATCGTGAGCAAATCGAACGCCTCTCGCGATACAGCATCAACATCTTTCGACGACCGTCCCGAGTTGACTGAACGGGAGCGCGACATCCTCGGTCTAGTCGTGCAGCAATTCGTTGATACGGCCGGCCCGGTTGGCTCTCGCTCCCTTTCGAAGCACTTCGACATCGGTCTCAGCCCCGCGTCCATCCGCAACACAATGGCGGACCTCGAGGACATGGGCTACCTTGGGCATCCGTACACGTCCGCCGGCCGCGTGCCGACCAAGCTCGGGTACCGGACCTTCGTGGACAATCTGATGGACACGCCCGCACTAACGCCATCGGAGCGCCGCGCACTGACGCTACAGCTTGCATCGCTCGTTACCGACACCGATGAGCTTCTCCGGGAGAGCACCCGGCTCCTGAGCCAGTTGACCAACCTGCTCGGCGTCGCGCTGAAGCCGAACCTGTCCAGCGGCACACTCGAGCAGCTTGATATCGTGCCGCTCACAGGCCAGCGGCTGATGTTCGTCCTGAGCGTGAGTGGGGGGCTGGTCAAAACGATCGTTCTGGGCTTTGAGTCGGACCTGCGCCGTTCGGAGCTCAGCCGCGTGGTGTCCATTCTCAACGAACGGCTCGCGGGACTGACGCTCAAAGAGATCCGCGAAACGCACGAAGAGCGGGTACGGGACATCAACGATCCGACCGGCGTCGTGCAGTTTATCATGGACCGGTCAGCCCCGATCTTCAGCGAGCCCAAGGAGGCCCGGTTGCGTCTCGGAGGGACGCAGAATATCCTCACGCAGCCGGAGTTTCAGGAACCCGACGACGTTCGTCGTTTCATTGAAGTCATCGAGGACGAGGACCGCGTCGTCGAATGGCTCGAAACGGTCTTTGACGTTGATCCCGAAGCGATCGGACAGGCCGCCATTCAGATCGGCAGCGAGGGACTGGAGGATATGAATTCCTACTCCATTGTCACCTCCCCGTACAGCTTCGGCGGCACGGTCGGCGTGCTCGGTGTGATCGGACCGACGCGCATGGATTACGGGCGGGCGGTAGCGCTGGTTGAAAGCATGGCGTCCGTCGTGAACCGACCCTCTGGGGAGGAAGACCGGGACGGCGAGTCCATGTCCGCAGACGCGGCGGATGCGTCCGGCGATCCATCCGACGCGTAATGTATCCGATGAGAGGAGGATTCGATGAACCGGGCCCTTCTATCGCCGGAATGATCGTTGCAGCGTACTCGGGCGAACCTTTGGGCGGGTGATCCGTCCGAGAACGAGTGCCGCCGCAACAGTATTCGCCCGTCTACATTCTCCCGTTTACACGGGGTGAGCGCGTGGCCATCCATCACGCTCGTATTTTTTCCGAACCAGTTCGTCGTAGGTACCTGTGAGTACATCCGAATCGACCGAAACACGACAACAGCAAGCGGATGCCTCGGCCGAATCGAGCCAGGAATCGCCTGAGGCGTCGGCCTCCGGCTCGACCGCCGACGCCGGAACGCAGGCGCATGCGTCCGCTCCCCCGGATGAGAAGGAGGCTGACGTCGACGACGATCTGAGCGCCGAAGCCGCCGGGCGGATTGACGACCTTCGAGACGAGCTCGCGTCCGTCCAGAAAGAGCGGGACGAGATCAACGAAAAGTATCTGCGCAAGGCGGCCGAACTTGAGAACTTCCGCCGGCGCATGGAGCGAGAAAACACGCGTCGGTACTCGGCCGGACAGGTGGATGTCGTGAAGGCGATGCTGGGCGTGCTCGACGACATGGGTCGTTCGATGGATGCTGCCGAAGAGTTGCGTGAAAAGCAGGATGCGGAAACGGCGTACGAGTCGCTCCGCGGCGGCGTCGATATGGTCTACCGCAAATTCATCGACGAGCTGGAGAACCTTGGTGTTGAGCGCATCGATGCGGAGGGCGAGCCGTTCGATGAGTCGCTGCACGAAGCCATGATGCAGCAACCGGCTCCGGAAGATGTCGAGCCCGGCACCGTGCTGAATGAAGTCCAGGCCGGATACCGGATGGGCGAGCGCGTCATCCGCCATAGCCGGGTGATCGTCGCGGCGTAGGCCCGCTCCGGGATGGTTTGACACTGAGCGGCCCGTACGATGGTGCCCGCGCCTTGTGGCAGGATCTTTGGCGAGCCGTAGGCCGCGAGGGTCCCGCTTCCGAATCACCCCTCTGAATCACTCCTTTCGCTGATGCCGTCGGCCTTGTCGCGAGGCGGCGGCCTGTTTTCCGAATTTCACACGTCCTCATGCCGGAAGATTACTACGACATTCTCGGAGTCAATCAGGATGCCTCCGAGAAGGAGATCAAAAAGGCGTATCGCAAGAAAGCCATGCAGTATCATCCGGATCGGAACCCGGATGATCCCGAGGCCGAGCAAAAGTTCAAGCAGGCGGCCGAGGCGTATGACGTGTTGTCCGACCAGCAGAAGCGGCAGCGCTACGACCGGTATGGCCATGCGGGGCTCGGTCAGAATGGGGGAGCGGGCGGCTTCCAGGATATCAGCGACATCTTCAGCGCCTTCAATGACATTTTTGGGGGACGCGGCGGCTTCGGTCAGCGTTCGCGACGCACGCGTGGTCGGCCGGGCAGCGACCTGCGGATTACGCTCCCGTTGACCCTTGAAGAAATCGCCGAGGGTGTCGAAAAGAACATCAAGGTTCGAAAGTTCGTCGGGTGTGAAACGTGTGACGGCACCGGTGCGGAAGGCGGCATGGACGGCGAGAATTACATCATGTGTCCGAAGTGCGACGGCACCGGCGAAATTCGTCAGGTCTCGCAGTCCGTGTTCGGCCAGTTCGTCAACGTCCAGTCGTGCCCCGAGTGTAACGGGGAAGGGCGCATCATTGAGAACCCGTGTGAGGACTGCGGAGGAGAAGGCCGGACCGAAGGGGAGGAAACGATTTCGATCAACGTGCCGCCCGGGGTCATGGAGGGCAATTTCCTGACGCTCTCCGACGCAGGGAATGCGGGGCTGCGCGGCGGTCTCACCGGGGACCTGCGGATTGAGATCAAAGAGAAGGAGCACCAGGATTTCGTGCGCGACGGTCTCGATATTTATACGGACGTATACCTGACATTTTCGGAAGCGGCGCTCGGAACGGAGGTGGAGGTGCCGACGCTGAAGGGCAAGGCGCGCCTCCAGGTCGACCCCGGTACGCAGGCCGGTCGGATTCTCCGGATGCGCGAACGGGGCATCCCCGACCTGAACAGCAGCAAGCGCGGTGATCAGATGATTCGTGTCCACGTCTGGACTCCGCAGCAGCTCAATGACGACGAGCTTGAGATGCTGGAAGAGCTTGCGGATCACGAAAACTTTCTCCCGGACCCGGAGCCTGGACCCCCCAAGAAGTCTTTCTTCAGCCGTGTACGTGACGTATTTTCGTGATGACGTAGAGGACGGGACGTGCTACGAGCGTAACGAAGCCGACGCCGTCGGATCTGTGGTCCGTCCTTTCGCGTCGGCTTCACGTCGTTCCTTCCGACTGTGTTCGCCGGACGCATGACTGTGCCCGGTGGTCGTCCTTTTCCGTTTCCCCCATTCTGTATGTCTGATCCGGTCGATGCAACCGAGTTTCGCCTGACGATGCGACGTGTGCCGTCTCCCGTCGTTGTCATTACAATGGGCAACGAATCGGAGATGCGAGGCATCACGATAGGCTCCTTTACGAGCGTGTCGCTGGATCCCCCGCTCATCTCATTCAATGTGACGCGCTCCGCGCAGTCCCATCGATTGCTTCAGGAGACGGATCGATTCGCGGTCCACGTGCTCGGGGAGAGCCAGGTGCACCTGGCAAACCACTTCGCTAAGCCGCATCTCACGGGTGAAGAGCAGTTCGAGAACGTGCCGCACCAGATTAACGCGTATGGGACGCCGATCATCGATGACGTGACGAGCGTCCTGTACTGCGTTTGCCATGACGTTCTCCCCGCGGAGGATCACAGCCTGTTTCTCGGGCGCGTGGTTGAGCTTGACGACCGTGTGGACGACGGCGCGGTTCTGTACTACCAGTCGAGTTACCGGTCGGTCGGAAGCGAGCTCCGGTCCAGCCTGTTGCCGCCCGTAAATTCGTCCGCGAGCGGCTCGTCGTGAGCGCCGACGCCAAAGAAGGCGAAGTCATAGCGGGCCGGGTCGTCGGGCGATAGCAGTTTGCAGGCGGCTGTCAGTCGACGGACAGCCGTCCAATCGTTGGACTTGCGTTCGACGAATCCGAGCGCCCGCGCCTGTCGACCGGCATGCACGTCCAGCGGAAGCAGGAGCTGGTCGGGGCGGATGCGGCTCCATATTCCGAAGTCCACTGGCCCGGGCCGCACCATCCAGCGTAGGTACATGTTCAGTCGCTTGCAGGCGCTCCCGGCCTCCGGACGCGCCAGATGTTTCTGTAGACGACCCGGCGTCCGCGCGTCCATCTCCATGATTGTGGTGCTGAACCCCTGAATGGCGGGCCCGGCGTGCGAGGAGCCGGCCGGGAGATGGTCGGCAAAGATGCCTTCCACCGTTTCGTGGCGCTCCAGGGCTGCGCTCAGATTTTTGGTAAACCACAGGGCGTCTACTGGCTGAAACGTGCGATGGACGAACCCATCGAGCGCACGTGCGTCGCTCCGTTCGTCGAAGTCACGAACGAAGGCAAACGGGCGGTAGTCCATTCGTTCGCACAGGTCCTCCATCTTGTTCAGCACCGTCTGCCGACGTCCCCAGGCGAGGAGGGCGGCATACAGGCCGATGACCTCTTGATCCCTCGGGTCGTCGAACGCGTGCGGGACGGAGATCGGGTCGTCGGGAATGAAGCCCGGTTTCTCGAACCGTTGAACGAGGGTATCGAGATACGATTTCAGTTCAGCGAGCCGGGCGGGCACTTCAGGCATACCGTGGGGAAAGAAAGCGGGGACGGCAGATGATCGGTGGGCGCCGGGCGGTTTATGTCGTCCCATTTCCCGTGCGAATGCGGCGGAACAGTTCCGCCGCTCGCTGCAGATCGACATTCCCACCGCTGAGGATGACGCCGATGCGGCGTCCGTCTCCGGCAACGGTGCCGTTCAAGAGCGCAGATGCCGCAAGCGCACCGGTCGGTTCGATGACCAGCTTCATGCGCTGCCAGACGAAGTGCATCGCGCGAATGATGTCTGCATCCGAGACCGTCACGATGTCGTCGGCGTGCGCTCGGACCAGCGGGAAGGTGACGTCCCCGAGGTGAGGCGTCCGTGCTCCATCGGCGACGGTATCCGGGTTGTGGACGGAATGGAGCGTACCCGAGTGAAAGGAGCGTGCGGCATCGTCCGCTGCAGCCGGTTCCACGCCGATCACCTGACAGTCCGGTGCGTGATGCTTTGCGGCAATCGCGCATCCGGAGAGCAGGCCGCCACCTCCGACGCAGACGAGCAGCACGTCCAGCAGGCCGACCTGCTCGAACAGTTCGTCCGCGACGGTACCCTGCCCGGCCACGACGTCTTCGTGGTCATAGGGCGGGATAAGGGTCAAGCCTCGATCGTCCGCGAGGCGCTGTCCCAGGTCTTCCCGCACCGTCTCGTCAGGGTCGTAGGTGACGATCTCCGCGCCATATCCCCGCGTCGCATCCAGCTTAACGCGCGGTGCATTGTCCGGCATCACGATGGTCGTTTCGATGCCGAGAAGTTGGCCGGAAAGAGCGACCGCCTGGGCGTGATTTCCCGACGAGTACGTGATTACGCCACGGCCTTTCTGATCGGGATGCAGGCGCGACATCGCGTTGTACGCCCCGCGAAATTTGAAGGCACCGATCCGCTGCAAATTTTCGCACTTGAACAACACCTGCGCGTCCGTTTGCCGGTCGACCGTTCGAGACGTGGCAATGGGCGTTCGATGAGCAACGCCGCTGAGTCGTTCCGCACCGCTACGTACGTCCGCATACGTCACTGGTAGAGAGGAAGTCGGGTCTGAGACCATAAGGTTGTCATCCATAATTGACGTTCTATATCGGGTACGGACCGGGGGGAGGAGAGTGCCTGTCGAGTGAGGCTTCGTCGGGTGTTCAAATGCCGGGGGTGCCGCGCGTTTGTGCCAGGCGCTGAACCCCGGGCCACGCCCCTGTCCCTACATGGATGCCACAAGCCCATGGTCCGGCTCGTCGTCATCGTCGTTTTTCTCGCCTGTATACACGCCGTTCCCCGTGTCGCGATAGCGACACCGGCTGGCTCGGCGTTCGATTCATCCATGGTCAACGTTCCATCGTGGGCGGCACCGTTGCCTCCGCCGGACCGTCCTGGCGGGGCCAGCCTGCATCTGCACGGTCGCGTCATGCCCCATCAGCCGGATCCACCACCGCCCCCGGTTCGCATCCCGATCGACGCCGGTCTGCCCTGGTTGTTCGCGGTCGGGATGATGTACGGAGTGTACCGTCTCCGCCACGTCCGAACACCCGGGAGCGGCGGTCGAAAAGAGGCATCGCGTCGTTAGATCCGGCGAAATCGGGTGATGGGGAGTGTGGGCATGCACCTCCATCGGGTGATTGTCGTATGGGTGACTGTTCACTCTACCGCCGGAAACCGACCCTGACATGCTTCCCGTCTGGCTCACCGACACCGTTACCAGCGACCTCGGTCGCGCCTTGCACTATACCGAGCTGTGGGGCCTGGAGGGCGTGGAGCTTCGGACCGTCGGCGGGGCGGAAGACCGGGTACCCCGAGTGAACGAGTCCAAGATTAGCCAGGCGCTGGATCGGTCCGGTAAGTTTCTCTCCGCCATCGTCCCCAACATGTTTGAGGGGCCCGTCAGTGATACGGCGGCGTGGATGAATGATCTGGTTACCTTCGACGAGACGCTGAACTTTTGCGACCGGGTCCGTTGCCCCCGGGTCGTGATTCCTCCTTTCGCAGCGGAAGACGGCGCGTCAGTCGACCGAATGGCCGATGCACTGCGCCGGGCAGGGGACAGGGCGAAAGAGCACGATGTCCTCGTCTGCGTGCATCACGGGCCGGAGACCGGATGCCCGACGGGCGTCGATCTCGCGAGTCTGCTGGCGCTCGTAGACCATTCCAACGTACAGGCGACATGGGACCCGGTGGCGTCCCTCCGAGCCGGAGAACATCCTGCGAATGGTGTCGACGCTTTGGGCCACCGGATCGCACACGTTCGCTGCGCGGACGGTCGCATCGTCGACGGCTTCTGGGAAGACACCACCTTTGGGGAAGGGGACATCGATTGGCAGGACCAACTTCGCCGCCTCTACGCGCTCGACTACGTCGGCCCGCTCAGCCTTGAGGTATACGTGGAGCCGCGACCGAAGCACGGACTCCGAAGCGCGACGACGCTCATTCACATGATTCGGGATGTCCAACGAGAAGCCGTGTAGGCCAAAGCGGAAGGCGGAGAGGAAATGTCGAACGGGGAATGTCGAACGGGGAATGTCGAGTGAGGAGTGTCGAATGAGGGATGTCGAGTGGGCAAGCGGGAAAACGGTGGGCTCGACGATGACCATGCGTACTTCCATCGCAGCCGCACCGGAAAAGAAACCCCGGACCAGTGTTCTCGTTGCTCTGCTCTGAGCCGTGACGTAGGAGCGCTGGTATCATCTCCGCAGGATCCCGACATTCCCCGCCCCCGTCTGACCGCTGCCATGTCTGTCTCTCGAGACGACGTTCGATCCATCGCCGCTCTCGCCCGACTTTCGTTTACCGACGAAGAAGAGCAGGAGCTCACGGAAGATCTGAACCAGATCCTTGGATACGTGGAGGATCTGGAGTCCGTGGACACCTCCGGCGTGGAACGAATGACCCACGTCCTTGACCTGTCGAATCGAACGCGGGAAGACGTGTCCAAGGCGCGTATCTCCCGCGACGACGCGCTAAGCAATGCCCCCGATACCGATGGGGAGCACTTTCGCGTTCCGAAGGTGATCGATTAACCTGTATCGGACGGTCCTCGAGGGTCGACGCCTCTATCTCCCGTATGCGCGTACGCATCTCCATCGTAGGTGAATCCGAGCCGGCCTTCATCAACATGATGAAGCTGCTGGTTTACAGCCTTCGGTCTCGGGCCGGCGGGCTTGCGGATGCCCCGGTGACCGTCTCGGTCAACGGGCGCGACATCCCCGCGGCCGACCGGCGTCAGCTTGAATCCATGGGCGACGTTAACGTCCGCGCTATGCCGCGTCAGTACGGCTGGCTTTTCGCGAACAAATTCAATGCGTTGTTTCCCGAGGACACGGCCTACGACGTGCTTCTCTACCTGGATGCTGACACATGCGCGTTCGACGACCTTCAGCCCATGGTTGCCGGGTTAGACCCATCCGTTCCCCAGTTTCGGGGTCGCATGATGGGAGAAATCGGCTCCCGACAGGCGGGACCTCTGGATGCACTGATTCGGGAATTTGCCGTCCCTCCAGGCGCGGATTCAGAGGATGTGAAAGACGACCGGTTCCCTCGCGACCTGCCGCTCTTCAACTGCGGCGTGATGGTCATGACGCGCCCGGCCGTCGAGGTCGTCCGCTACGACGCCCCGCGCATTGCTCACGAGCTGGTATCGCGCCGTGCGTCTTCAGCGGTTGAATCGCTTCCCGGCCTTTTTCGCGAGACCGCACATCGCCTCTTCGCCCGCTTCTTCGCGTCGAGACAGCAAACCACATACGCCTACTGGGTCGCCGAGCAGCTCGCCGTTGCCTTTGCGCTTCTGTCCAACCGGGTCGACTACCAGATTCTCGATCACATCTACAACTGGGAATTACCGTCGTCTCCCGACGGACGTGATCTTCCCGCTCTTTTCCACTATCTAAAAGGACGGCACGACGTCGACCGCGCTGCCCTGTTCGACGGGGCATGGCAGGAGGAATATGCAGCCTCCGACTCCGCGCCCCGCCGTGAACTCGTGGATATGGCGCGCGCTTGCGCTGCCCAGATGGGTACGTCGGCCGTCTCTGCCGCCCCCGAATCTTGAGATCCGCCCCCTGCGGGCGGTCTGCCCTCCTTCCGAAGTCACTCGCTGATCCGTATGTCATCGTCTTCCGCCCGCTCTGCGTCGCGTCGTGGTCGTCCCCCCCACGTACAGAACGGGTTTCTGGACCGTCTCTCGCCGCTGGCCCGCCACGGGGTCTGCATGCTGTTTTTCGTGGTGCTGTCGGTGAGCTTTTTTGCCCCGGTGCATTTCGATGGAAAGGGTCTGCATGGGACCGATATCGTGAAGTGGCGCGGTATGGCCGAGGCCATGATCAAGTATGAGGAGGAGACCGGCGAAGACGCCCTGTGGGCTCCGAACGCGTTCGGCGGGATGCCGGGCTACCTGATCAACTACGGCTCGGAGATCCCCCAGGCCGACACGGTGATCAATTCGCTGCGGCCCTACGCCTGGCCCAGCACCCACCTGTTCCTGATGCTCGCGGGCGCCTACCTTCTCGCTTTTTACCTGACGGGCAACTACTTCTCGGGGCTGTTGGCCGGGGTCGCCTACGGCTTTACCAGCTACATGCCCATCATTCTGGCGGCCGGGCACCAGACCAAGTTCGTGGCGCTGGCATTCGCCCCGTTTATCCTTCTTGCGTTTGCCTACACGCTTCGGAACCCCGGCCCGCTGGGTGGGCTCTGTTTTGCCATCGTCCTGGCCGTCGAGTTACGGGCGCAGCATCCGCAGATCACCTACTACGTGCTCATGCTGGCCTTCGTGTGGTGGCTCGTTGAAGTGATCGGTGCCGTGCGCGACGGGACGTGGAAACCGATTGCCCGATCCACCGGCTGGCTGGCGCTCGGCACCATACTGGCGTTGCTGATGGTGCTCCAACCGTACTGGCCCACGTGGGAATACAAGCAGTTTAGCGTTCGCGGCGCAGCCTCCGGAACGGGGGAAGGCGGCAATATGGGATGGGAAAACGCCATGCGCTGGAGCCAGGGCATCGGCGAGATCATCACGCTGGCCATTGCCGATGCGTTCGGCGGGTCGGGTGGGACGTACTGGGGCCCGAAGCCGTTCACGGCCGGACCGCATTACGTCGGGGCCGTCGCACTGTCTCTCGCGGGACTGGCCGTCTACCGGGTTCGGACACGCGTGGTGAACGGACTGGCCGCCGGGGCGCTGGCGACGATCCTGTTCTCCTTCGGGCGGCATCTCGCGATCGTGAATCGCCCGATGTTCGAGTTCTTCCCGTACTTCGATGCGTTCCGCGCGCCGGAAACGTGGCTTAGCATCGCCGTCCTCGCCATTGCGGTGCTGGCGGGCATTGGGTTGAACGATGTGCTACGTCGCTCCGGCAAGAAGGCGGAGGAGAAGGAGAAGTCGCAGGCTACGCTGTATGCCTTCGGCGCGACGCTGGCTATCGTTGGCTTCCTCTACATCGGGGGCGACGCCCTGCTGGACTTTGAGAAGCCGCAGGAGGAAGCCCGCCTCGTGCAGATGATTCGACAGCAGTACCCGGACGTGGCGCAGCAACGCGTTCAGCAGGCGGCCCAACAGGAGATCCGAAAACGGAAAACAAGCCGGGCAGAATCGTTCTCCGATGACGCGCTCCGGTCCATGTTCGCGCTCCTGGTCGCCGGGGGCGTTCTCGTCCTCTACCGGAGGAAAACGGTCCCGGTCGCCGTCGCTGCGGGCGGCGTCGTCCTCGTCGTGCTGATCGACCTCTGGACGGTGGATGCGCGCTACTTGAATGAGCAGAGCTTTTCGCCCACCCCCGACGCGGAGCAGCAGATCCAAACGTACGCGTTTGATCGGTGGCTGGAGGAGCGCGAGCAGGAGCTCGGCGGACCCGGACGCTTCCGCGTGCTCCCGATTCAGCGACCGGGTGGCTCCGGCCTCAGCGCGGATGGGTTCACCCCGTACCGCCATCAGTCGCTGAGTGGCTATCACGGCGCCAAGCTGCAACGGTACCAGGACTATCTCGACCACATCCTGCGTACCCCCCAGGGCGGCATCAGCGATAACGCCGTCGACATGATGAACGCGCGCTACATCCTGGCCGGGCGCCAGCTTCCGGGGACAGAGGTCGCCTACCGGGATGAGCAGAGCGGGGTGCTGGTCTTAGAGAACCCCGATGCTGTGCCGCGCGGATACTTCGTTGGGCAAACACGCGTCGTTGAGTCGCCGCAGGAAACCTGGTCGTTCCTGCAAAGCCGATCGTTTGACCCGTCAAGCCTCGCCGTCTTGCCCGAGCCGCTCGACGCCGAGGTAACGCCGATCGACTCGACTTCCACGACATCTGTCGAGCTGACCGCGTACTCGCCGAGGGAAATCACGTGGACGGTCGAGACCGACGCACCACGGCTGTTCGTCGCAAGTGAGGTGTATTATCCGGCCGGGTGGTCGGCCTCGCTGAACGGCAGTACGGTTCCGATTCATCGCGTCAATTACCTTCTTCGCGCCGTGCATGTGCCTGCTGGAGAGCATACGCTGACGATGCGCTTCGACCCCGCCTCCGACCGGTACGGCACGCTGATCTCCGGAGTCACGACCGCGGTGGTGTACGGCGGGGTGGCCGTGCTTCTCGGAATGCCGTACATCCGTCGTCGGGAGGACGAACCGGAACCGGCCCGCGACGGGGAGGATGAGCCGGCGGAAGGTTCCGGCAACGGCGGGTAAACCGGTCGTCCCCTCGCTGTTCGATGTGTGCTCTCAAAGCCCCCGACGCCGTGCCTGCCCGACGCGTTCTCATCGTTGCATACTACGTTCCCCCGGCCGGAGGACCGGCGGTCCAGCGCATTCTGCAGTTCATCGAGTACCTGGCTGATGCCGGATGGCAGCCGGAGGTGCTCACCGTCGAGGAAGGCGCGTATCCCAACCGCGACCCCTCACTCCTTCACGCCATCCCCGACTCGGTTCGGGTGCATCGCACGGCCGCGTTCGACCCTCTTGCCCTGTATCAGCGGATGAAGGGCGGCGGGCTGCCCGCCGGCTCCCTGGGCGACGACCCGTCCCTTCTTGAGCGGGCGGCCCGATGGGTACGGGCGAACGTCTTCATCCCGGATGCCCGGGTCGGGTGGTGGCCATTCGCGCACGTTCGCGGGAAAGAACTCGTCGACCGGGGCCGGTTCGACGCAATCCTATCGACCGGGGCCCCGCACTCGGTTCACTTGGCCGGGCGAAGCCTGGCCCGAGCGACCGGCCTTCCGTGGGTGGCAGACCTGCACGATCCATGGACGGACATTAGCTACTACGACGACTTCCCGCACACGGGCTGGGCACGCCGCCTGGACGCCCGGCTCGAACGGAGCGTGCTCGCCGATGCAACCGTCGTCACGACCGTGAGCCCTTCCTGGGCCGACCTCTTCTGCTCCAAGGAAGACGGCATCTATGAGGTGGTCGAAAACGGCTTCGATGCCCGCGACTTTGCCCTCGTGCATCCGGAAGGCCCGACCCGTTCTTCCGGGTCGTCGCTTGCAGCGTCGACAGACTCGTCGCCGTCCGCTCCCGCGCCGTTCACCCTCTCACACGTAGGGAAACTCTACGCCAGCAGGAATCCGACCGCGGTCTGGGATGCTCTGGCCGATCTTCGGGATGACGGGAAAATTCCGGACCTGACGGTGCGGCTGATTGGATCGGTGGATCCGGCGGTCCTGGAGGCGATCGAGAATCGCGACCTCACCGATCGCATCGAGCGCGTGCCATTCATTCCGCACGCGGAAGCGATTCAGGCGATGGCCTCCTCGTCGCTGCTGCTCCTGGTCATCGAGCCCTTCGCCCAGGCCCGGGGCATGATCACAAGCAAGCTGTACGAGTATCTCGCGAGCGGTCGCCCCGTGCTCGGGGTGGGGCCGCCGGACGGCGATGCATCGGCGCTTCTGTCTCGTCACGACGCGGGGCAGGTGGTGGACTGGAACGACCCGCGGTCGGCACGCGACCTGATCCTCGATCACTATACCGCGTGGACGACGGGCGCCCCCCGGAGCGGGGCGGCGTGGGACGGTATTCAGGAGCACAATCGACAGCAGCAGGCGTATCAGATGGCGCGGTGCCTGGACACGGCGTGCGACGTCCATCAACCTGCCGAGGCATCGGCCACGTGACGCGCACTCGCCGGCCCTTTCATTGACACTCAGTGACTCAACGTGCCTTCCCTCCGTGTCCTCGCGTGGCCCGCGTTCGACAACAAAACCGGAAATCCCTACAACCGCCTGCTCTATTCCGCGATGGAGCAGAAGGAAGGTGTGGTCGTGGACGAGTTCACCCCGCGTCGGGCGATCCAGGGGCGGTACGACATCATTCATGTCCACTGGCCCGACGACTTTCTCAGCTTCGAGCCCTGGTGGCGGGCAAGTGCATACGTGGCCGGGCAGCTGGCCGCTTTGTTCGCAGCACGCCGACGCGGATCGCGGGTGGTCTGGACGGGCCACGACCTCGGGCCGCACGAGTCGCATCACCCGCGCCTCGAACGCGCCTTCTGGTCCACGTTTCCGAAGCTGGTGGACGGTTTCATCTCCCTGAGTCGCGACGGACTCGCCACCGCCCGCCGCACGATCGACCGACTCCGCGACATCCCGGGAGCGGTCGTGCCGCATGGGCATTATCGCGAGGCCTACCCGCCGCCGCACGAGCGCGACGACGCGCGGGCCAACCTCGGCCTCCACCGCGATGCGCCGGTGTTGCTGTTCGCGGGGCGGATTCGGCCGTACAAGAACGTGCCGCATCTCGTCCGCACCTTCCGCCAGTGGGGGGAGAGCGACGCGCGCCTGCTCGTCGTCGGAGAGCCCAGCACACGGACGCTTCGCGAGTCCATCAAGATGGCCGCTCAGCGCGATTCCCGGATTCGTCTCGACCTCCGGTTCATCCCGGACGACCTGATGCCACGGTACCTGGCCGCATCCGACCTCGTCGTGCTTCCGTACGATCACATCCTCCATTCCGGCAGTGCGCTTCTTGCACTCAGCTTCGATCGGCCGGTGCTTGTGCCGGACCGCGGTGCCATGAGCGAGCTCCGCCGCCACGTCGGTGCAGACTGGGTGCGAACGTACGAGGAGACGCTGACGCCGAAACGGCTGCGGGAGGCCATCGACTGGGCCGAAGACACCGATCGCCCCGAGCACGCCCCGCTGGATCAGCTCGAGTGGCCCGTGCTGGCTCAGCAGACGCTCGACCTCTACCGCGAGGTCCTGTCCGGCGAATGACCCGGCCGGCCGGGGAATCCCGTTTCGATCTACCCGCGTCCCGCTATCTACTTCGCCCATGCCGTCTCATCCCGTTTTCATTGTCGGAATGCCCCGGTCGGGTACCACGCTGTTGAGCACGATGCTCGACGCGCACCCGGCGATCTGCATCGCTCCCGAAACGCACTTCTTTACGAAGTGCACGGTGGCGATGGAGGACGCCTCTCCCGACGCGCGGGAGCAGGCGGTTCGCTTCCTGCAGCAGGAGGCCGGCGTCCGCGACATGGCAATCACGGAGGAGGAATGGCGCACAATCCGGGCGACGGCGGGCGACGCACCGGTGGACGTTCTCCGCGCACTGTTGAAAGCGTATGCCGCGCGTTCGGGGGCGGACGTATGGGGAGAAAAGACGCCGGACCACCTGATCCATGTGCCCAACCTGATGGGCGCATTTCCAGATGCCGCGGTTCTCGCCATCACTCGCGATCCCCGCGACGTCTACCTTTCGCAGCAGCCGATGCCGTGGAACCGGGACACGATTGTCGAGACCGCCTGGACGTGGCGAACGTATGCCCGCCGTGTTGAGCGCTACCGGTCGGCGTACGGCGACCGGTTCCATGA
>NZ_DAXETW010000089.1:0-6091 GCF_051155795.1 Longibacter sp. | reverse complement strand
CGCGACGGCTACCGCACGGTCATCAACTGTGGCGATGACGGCGGCCAGTCCGTTTACCATCTCCACCTCCATCTGCTCGGCGGACGCCGGATGAACTGGCCTCCCGGGTGATGCGTCCGAGACGCTGCGGCGCACTTTTCTTCAGCTCGATGCATTTTTATACGACGTACCCGACTTGCATGACGACACTCGGCGTGACCGGGGGGATCGGTAGTGGAAAAACCACCGTATGCGGCTTTCTGGCCGAGCAGGGCGCTCGCGTCTTCTACGCGGACCTCGAGGCCAAGCGCCTGATGACTGAACACGAGGGCTTACGCGCAGATATTGCTGACGCCTTCGGAGATGAAAGCTTTAAGGATGACGGGTCCCTGAATCGCAAGCATCTGGCGGACGTAGTCTTTCAATCGCCGGATCGCGTCGAGCGGATCAACGCTCTGGTCCATCCTCGCGTCCACGAAGCGTTTGCCGAGGCCGCCGAGCGAGCAGAGGAGGAAGGCGTGGAGGTGCTCGTCCACGAGGCGGCGTTGATCTTCGAATCCGGAGGAGATGAGCACCTGGATGCCGTTGCCGTCGTGGTTGCACCGGATGACGACCGCATTGCCCGCGTGGTCGAGCGAGACGACACGACCGCTGACGACGTGAGGGCCCGGATGACGCATCAGCTTCCACAGGAGGAGTTGCGGCGTCGGGCCGATTACGTCATTGAGAATGACGGAACGCTGGACGATCTCCGCCGGAAAAGCGTCGATCTCTACCATTCAGTTGCCGGCACCTGACGCCTGTGTCTGACGCCTTTGCAGATCACTTCTCCGACCATGCGTCCGACTACGCCCGATACCGGCCGACCTATCCCGATGCTCTGTTCGAGACGGTGACGTCGTACGCTCCTTCCGTGGACCTCGTATGGGATTGCGGCACAGGGAACGGGCAGGCCGCGGTGCGTCTGGCCGAGTGGTCGAAACACGTCGTCGCCACGGATGCGAGCGGCGAGCAGATCCGCGCGGCCACCTCGCACCCTCGCGTGGAGTATCGCGTGGAGCCGGCGGGGGCGGTCTCGCTCGAAGACGGCAGCGTCGATCTGGTGACCGTCGCGCAGGCGCTGCACTGGTTCGACCTCGATGCCTTTTATGCGGAGGTGCGTCGCGTCCTCCGTCCCCGGGGCGTTATTGCCGCATGGACGTACACGCTCTTCGCGGTCGCATCCGACGAACCGGCGGCAGGTGCCATCAACACCGTCCTTCAGCGGTACTACGACGACGTGGTCGGTGTATACTGGCCCCCCGAGCGCCGGCACATCGAACAGGGGTACCGTTCGCTGCCGTTTCCCTTTGAGGAATGGGACGTCTCCGACCGTGAGATATCGACGGAATGGACGCTGGACGAGGTTGTCGGGTATCTGAGGACCTGGTCTGCGTCGCAGCGGTACCGGGCGGATCGGCAGGCCGACCCCGTCGCTGAGATTGACGAGGCATTGTCCGCGGCGTGGGGCTCCCCAGACGGGAAGAGAACGGTGCTCTGGCCGGTGCCGATTCGCATCGGCCGGCGAGAGGCGGGGCGCTAGTGCGAAGGTCCGCTACGGATGGTCGATCGTGTGAAGTTCGTCGACCCCCGGGTCCTCCATGCGATACGTTGAGCCGTCCGGCCAGCGCACCTCGATTTCTTCCGCCGAGTCCGTTTGGCCCAGGCCGAAGTGAGCGACCGGCTCCATCTGGCACAGGTATCCGCTACCGGCATCCACGTTGCGCCGCTGGGTGCGCCCGCCCGCCGTGCACGTCACGACGGCACCGCGCGCAGGCGCCCCGTGCTGTGTCATCGGCGCCACGCGGAGAAAGTGATGGTCGGAGGCGGCGTCCATCTGGTAGAGGGAGAGCGGCTGAGCACCGGTTTCGCCATGGGCGACGAACAGTTCCAGGCACCCATCGCCGTTGAAGTCGCCGACCGCGGCCCCTGTGCCGAGGCCCTGCTCCTCGGTAGCGTCGCCGGCGTCGATCTGAATCCACGAGCCGTCGCGCCGGGCAAACAGGCGGTTGGGTTCGCCGATATTGTTGAAGAAAACCTCCTGGTAGCCGTCGTTGTCGAAATCGGCGGCGATAACGGTCCGGACGCGCGAGGGAGAGGCCATGTCGTCCGGCGTGACGTCGAGGAAGGTACCGCCCGCCTGCTGCACGTAGAGGCGGTGGCTTCCCTGCCAGTTGCCGTACACGACGCCGAACGGGCCGCCTTCGGCGGGGTCGATGGCGTCTACGCCGCGTCCGTGTTCATATCGATCCGCAACACCGCGCCGCGCGGCGGTTTCGTCGAACGTGCCGTCGCCCTGGTTTTCAAATAGAAAATTGGGCCCGTTCTCGTTCACGCAGAAAATATCCATCTGTGGGGTGACGATCGGGAGCGCGATCACGCCGCGCCCGCCAGTCGTTAGATTGACCCCTGCTTCTTCCGCGACGTCGCGGACCCGGCCGTTGTCGCCAACCTCGTAGAGACGCATCGGACCGCCGTAATTCGCCACGAAGAAGCCGTAGCAGCCATTTCCGGTCCGGTCGACCACGGCGACGGAGCGCCCGGCGGTAAGATTCCGCGTTTCCTTGTTGTCGGGGTCGTCGAACAGGTTGAGCCACGCCCCGGTGCCGTTTCCGGCGTACAACCGATCGGCGAAGCGTTTGCGCCCGGCAAAGGTATCGGTGTTGAGCACGTACACCTCCTCCGTTCCATCCCCGTCCACGTCGGCGGCGGCGATACCGATGGCCTGCCGCTCGGGGTCGGCGATCGAGGACGTCTCGATCTCGACGAAGCGATCGCCATCCCACGCGATCACAAGGTTGCGTCCCGTGTACCCGGCGACCAGCAGTTCATACGAGCCCTGTTCGCGGAGCTGTCCGACAGCCACTCCGTAGTTGCGCTGCACGGGGTTCTCGTCAATGAGGTTGCTGGCATCGCGAAACATAATCGGGGGTCCTCGGCGAGTCTCTCGTTACTCTGCCGGGAAGTACGAAAGTGACGCCGGCACAGGCACCTGTCAAAGAACCCCGCCGATGACAAGTTCAGCCGTCCACGTAACATTACGGCAATCGGCCTCCGCCTCCTGAGCGGGTCCTGACCGGATGCTGACCGGATGCAAGGCTGAATTCAGGGCGTTCAGTAGCCCACGGCCTCGCCGGAACGCCGGGGGTCGGCTCCGCCGAAGTAGGCCGGCTCCCCGTTACGCTCGGGAGGGTAGGCGGCGCGAATCCCGTGGGCGCGTCCCCAGCTGTCGTAGCCGAAGATCCCGGTTTCGACCTCCCAGCCGCGGCCCTCCAGATTCTCCACGACGTCGGCGGGCAGGGTGTATCGCTCGTGGTGCAGGGTCGCGGGACGCCACTGGTGGTGAATACGGCCGGCAGTAACGGCCTGCTCGACGTCCATGCCGTAATCGATCATGTTGGTGATGACCTGGAAGACCGTCGAGATGATCGTCGATCCGCCGGGCGCACCGATCACGAGGAAGAGCCGCCCGTCCGGGTCTTCCACGATGGTGGGCGTCATCGAGGAGACCATGCGCCGTCCCGGGGCGACGAGGTTGCGCTCGGTCCCGGTCAGGCCGAACTGATTCGGCACGCCGGGTTTCAGAACGAAGTCGTTCATCTCGTTATTCAGAAAAAACCCGGCGCCGTCGACCACGACCTTGGAGCCGTAGCTTGAGTTGAGCGTCGTGGTGACGCTGACAGCCATGCCGTCCCCGTCCACGACGGAGTAGTGGTTCGTTTCCATGGATTTGGAGGGGACCGTCGGTGTACCCGCCGACACGGAGTCGGTCGGCGTGGCGCGGTCGGGGTCGAACGTTGCCATGCGCTCAGCGACGTAGCCGGAGTCGGTCAGCGCGCCGGTCGGCACGTCCACCGCGTCCGGGTCGCCGAGCCACTTGGCCCGGTCGGCAAACGTTCGCTTCATCGCTTCGCCGAGGTAGTGAATGGTCGCGCTGGATTGATAGCCCATCGCCTGCAGGTCGCGTGCTTCGGCCGCGTGGAGCAGCTGGGCCAGCGCCACCCCGCCGGAGGACGGCGGTCCCATGGAGTGCACCGTGTAGCCGCGGTAGTCGGTCGAAACAGGGTCACGCTCGACCGACCGGTAGTCTCGCAGGTCCTCTCGATCGATGAGCCCGCCCATGGACGCCATCTGATCAACGATCAGGTCGGCCGTTTCCCCGTCATAAAAGCCGTCGATGCCGTGATCACGGATCCGCCGCAGCGTCTCGGCCAGATCCGGCTGGCGCCACCGCTCGCCGGGACGGTAGCGGTCCGTGGAATCCGGTTTGGTGAAATACGACCGCGTGCTTTCGAATTGAAGGAAGTCGTCGCGGTACGCATTGAACCGGCGCGCCACGCCGTACGGCAAGGGGACGCCTTCCTCCGCCATGCGTATCGCCGGCGCCATGACGTCCTCCCGGGACAGGGATCCGTACTTCTCCAGGGCGGTCAGTAGGCCGTGCACGGTGCCGGGGACGCCGGAGGCCAGTGCGCCGACGCGGCTCCGCTCCCGGGCTGCGTCTCCCGTTTCGTCAAGAAAGACCTCCTGCGTGGCGCCCGACGGCGCGGTTTCACGGTGGTCGATTGTCGTGACTTCACCACTGGGCGACCGGATCACCATGAATCCGCCACCGCCAATGTTGCCCGAGGAGGGATAGACGACCGCCAGTGCAAAGCCGGTCGCGACGGCTGCATCGACCGCATTGCCTCCTCTTCGCATCATCTCGACGCCCGCTTTGGAGGCTTCCCTTCGCGCCGAGACGACCATCCCGTTCTCCGCGTACTCCGGCGTCACGACGGCCCGATCAGCGGCGGAATCCATCTCCTCCGGGTGGTCGCCGGCACCGCTCCAGCCGGCTACGGCGACGAGGAACGCGACCGTGGCTGCGAGGCACACGGCGGTGCGGATCGAGAGGCGTGGAGGCGATGCATCAGGCATGAGTCGAGGCGATGGGTGCGAGAGCAGGCGGGGCGACGATCGGAGGCAACAGCGAAACGATCATCTAATCCGGCGAACTTCCGGTTGCCGAGCGGATTTCCTGGATGGAAAAACGTAGTTTCCGCTCCCTTCGATGTCCAGTCCGCGGGGTTACATCCTCGCAAGCGATGGTGCACACGTTCCTCCGGCCTCCTTCCCCGTCCCCGCGGGCACCCGCTCTTGCCCTCGGCCTTCTTCTCAGCGCATTGCTGTTCCTGTGGCCGGCGCACCTCGTCGCGCAGTCGCCCGATCGGGGGGCGCGTCCGTGGCTCGTCGGCTCTGCCGAAGCGTCCGGCTGGTCGGTGTCGACCCTTGACTCAATCGTTGCCCGTGCCGACCGTTTACGGCCGCTCAACAGCCTGCTGATGGCGCGCGGGGACTCGGTCGTCGTCGAATGGTATGCGCCCGGCCAGTCGGCCAACGAGCCAGTCAACATCAAGTCGGCCAGCAAAACCATTCTGTCGGCTCTCGTCGGGATTGCGATTCGCGGCGGTCACCTGGAGGGGCCGGAGCAGTCGATCGGCCCATTCTTTCCCGAGATCCTGGACGGCACCGCGCCCGATGACAGCGCCAAAGCGGCGATCACGCTGGGCGACCTCATGACGATGCGGGCCGGTTTGGAATCGACGAGTTTTGGAAACTACGGCGCGTGGGTTAGCTCGAACAACTGGGTGCGAGACGCGCTGGACCGCCCGCTCATTGGAAGGCCGGGGGGGCGGATGATCTACAGCACCGGCACGTCGCACCTCGTCGCCGCGATCCTGGAGAAAGCCACCGGCCGGGATCTCCGCAGCTACGCACAGGAGCGCCTCTTCGACCCGCTGGGCGTGCAGATCGGAGCGTGGCAGGAGGACCCGAACGGCTATCGCTTCGGGGGCAACAACCTGGCTCTGACGCCGAGCGGCCTGCTCCGTTTCGGTCAGCTGTACCTCCGCGGCGGCTGGGTGACGTCGGAAAGCGGTGAACGTGTGCACGTGATCCCGGACGGCTGGGTGGGGGAGAGCTGGAATGTGCGCGTCCTCCGGAGCTACCGCGGGTTTCGGTACGGGTACTTCTGGTGGTTCGAGGAATTCGGCGGCGAGCCGACGTTCTTCGCCTGGGGCTACGGCGGTCA
>NZ_DAXETW010000088.1:0-4501 GCF_051155795.1 Longibacter sp. | reverse complement strand
TTGTCCTGGCTTTCGCAGAGGGTTTCCCAACCGCCGTGACAGTGCTCACACGACCCGCAGGCGCTGTAGAGCCACGGCACGCCGACGGCATCGCCCTCCTTCACGGTGTTCACGTTGCGCCCTGCGGCGGCGACGTATCCGACGCCCTCGTGACCCGGAATTAGCGGCAGCTTGGGTTTTACGGGCCAGTCGCCCTCCGCGGCATGGAGGTCGGTATGGCACACCCCGCTTGCCTGTACCTGGACGAGAATCTCGTCGGGGCCCGGGTCGGGAACGTCGACCTCTTCGATGGAGAGAGGTGTGTTGAACTCGCGCACAACGGCCGCTTTCATCGTCTTCGGCATATCAGTCTCGGGTGATGCGTTATAGAAACAGCGAACGGAGAGGCTCTTGAACAGCGAAGCACGAATCGATTTCTCCGCTCAACAGACCCTCGGTCTCGAGACGTTCCGTCCTCCTGCGTCGAAATTTCTGCCGGACCGGATCTCCGGGGCCGCGCAAGAGGCAGAGACAGGAAGACTCCTGCTACCGGGACAGTCTGCAAGATAGGAAGCGCTTCTATTCGAAATTTTTTCATTTCACCCAAAAAATGATTCGATTCCTTCACGTGTGAATATTATGTTGCGATAAACAAAAGGGCGCCATCGCAAAGCTGGTGCAATGGCGTTCAGGTCGGTACCGACAATCCCCCTTCGTTCGGCAGTTGTAATGCACGCTCGGTTTCGTTCCGCCCTGCCCCGCAAGTGCCCGATGTGTATCTGCGGGTACAGCATGTCCGTTCCTCCGTGTTACCGACTACGTACGTTGTTATGCCGGACGCACCCTTTGTCTCTACTCTTCCCTGGACGCTGAATCGCGGAGGTCGTCGTAAGCCTCATAACGACCCTCCGGAGTCGCTCGTCGAGAACCGGACGTCGTATGGCGGGGAGGATATGCAGTTTTCGGTGTACGACACGGTTCAAAAGGCCGAACGCGTCGCGCTTCGTTCGACCAACCCGTTGTACTGCGGGATGATTACGGGGAAAAAGGTCATTCATCTCACCGAGGCCGATCGAGAGCCGTTCGAGTTTGTGCCTGGCGAGTCGCTCGTCGTGCCGCCGCTGGAGACCATTTATATCGACTTCCCGGAGGCGGACCGGGAGGCGACACGGTGCATTACGCTGGAGATCGACAGCGATAAGGTCGACGACATGGTCACCCGATTGAATGAAACCATGCCCCGATCGCCGGAGTCCGGTCCGTGGAATGTCAACCGTCTCGATCACTGCCACGTCCAGAATTCCGATGGCATCGAGCGGGTGTTGCAATCGCTGGTGACCCTTTTCACGGAGGACGTGCCGCATCGCGACATGCTCATCGATCTGAATGCGACCGAACTGGTGGTTCGCCTTCTGCAGACAGAGTCCCGCTTCCTGCTCATGGGGAGTGGCAATCGGCAGACGCCCGAAAACGGACTGGCCGCCGCGGTGAAGTACGCCCGTAAGAATCTGGATCAGGCGCTGACGGTGAGCGAACTGGCGGAAGAGGCATGCATGAGTGAATCCAGCTTCTATCGCTACTTCCGGAACGAATTCGGGATGACGCCGCTCCAGTTTCTCACGCAGGAGAGGATGAAGCGAGCGTGCGAACTGCTCCTGAGCGGTTCGCGCTCGGTTAGCGACGTGAGCCATGAGGTCGGCTTCTCGAGCGTGAGCTACTTCATCAACACGTTCAAGGAGCACGTGGGGACCACGCCGAAGCAATTTCAGCTGTCGAACCGGTAGCGCATTCGCGGCCCGGGTTTATTTCCGGTGATCATTTCCTGCATTCATTTCAGGATGCGGGTGGACGGGCGAAACGACAGCCAGGCGAACGCGAAGTACGAACCGTGCTCGACACGGGGTAGCTGCCGCCCGGAGAGAGGGCCGTCAAGGCCGCGACCGGTCGTGGACCACCGGGTACCCGTTTCCCGGTCGATGATCTCGCCGTCACCGGTCTGTTCAAACGAGAGCCGTCGATCGCCGATTACGGGTTCGAAGACGCCGACCGTTCCGTCTATGCCAGATTCCCGGATGTCCCGGGCATCCATGACGCTGACGGTACTTCCGCTGTGGAAGATGACGACCGATCGCTTCCCGACCGTCGTCTCGATCACCCCGCGAGAGCGGCTCACCGCGTGCGGGATGGCGAGGGGATCGTTCTCGTCCGGAATCGCGATCACCTTGCTCATCGGCGGCAGTCGACCGTCGGTGGCGTTGCTGACGGCGAACGGCGGGGTATCGACATCCTCGTAGCCGGCGTACGGGTTGCGCCCGTACGGACGGTCGAACCCCGTCTCGCGCGACAGCACCTGGGCGTCGGGATACGTCTCGCGAAATGCCTGAAACGAGACGATCTGCGCGGGGAGGCGATCCAGTTGGGTGCCCGTTAGCGTCCCCACGATGGCGCGACCCGTGAACTGCTGCCACAGGGACTCGGTCTTTCGGTCGTACATCACCAGGTCCGACATCCGCAGAAGCCCGGACACGCCGAACTCGACCGCCTCCCCCTCGACGCGGCGGTCAAACGCGATCGCGCTGTAGCAGAGGGGGCAGAAGGTGACGGCCACCGGCGTGCCGCCGATGATGTCGTTCACGATCTCGTGGAAGATCAGGATCTGTAACGGATAGCCGCGTGCATCGCCCTCGTGGGAGACGAGAAGAACCGGTTCCTGCGGTGCGATCCAGTTGGCTGCCGCCTCCGGTGAAACGAAGCGCGGATCATCGATCGACGGGATCCCATCCTTCGGCGGGCCTCCCGGGCGTAGCGAGGAGAGGTCGACGGCGCGACGCGTCAGATCGGTCTCGAACGCGGAAAGGGCCGAGCGAAGGCCGGGCGACAGCGTATCCGCGTGCGTCGCCACGGTCGGGGTGCCGCGGGGTGACGCCACCGTCGACACCGTCTCGGGGAGGCCAAACATCAGCGGCGTCCCCAGGACGATCAGCACCAGAAGAGACAGGAAACGGGACATCGCAGGGGATCATCATGGGACCAGGGCGGGACGATGCGTCGGGCGGCATGGCGAGACGTTACGCAAGGAGGCCGTCCCGCGCCTAAACGATGCTGCAGACTCCCGCGCCGGCGTGTACGGTTGTATCCGTTTATATCTGATGGCCACACGTTTGTATCCAATTGTCAACCGTGTGCTAAGCAGTTACTTTTTGTGCGTAAAATATCTTCTTTTTACGTGTGACACACTTGCAATTGGCGGAATCGCGTTCTATGATATCTGACACTTTCGGTACCGAGGGGGACCTGCCGGCGTTTTCACTCCTACCGGTCGATGATCGTGTCCGTCAGAGAATTGTGTCCGTTGGTCGCAACGACAGGTTAACAGTATGCGATAGACTCATATCCCATCGTCCTCGCACGCGGTGACCTTTTCGGTCGCCCGTGGAGGGACGACCGCAGGTGGGGGAAGTGGGGTTAGGCGTGGGGGGCCGCTCCCCTTGTCCCGCCTGCATCTCTTGAACGAAAAGCGGACCGTCCGGCTCTGGGCCAGGCGGTCCGCTTTTCTGTAAAACCGTGCCGTCCTCGTCCTCCCGTTCAGAAGCTATGCCGCCCGCACCTGGGTCGTAGCGAGTCGTTTGTCGAGGTAGTTTTCCACGATCAGTCGGCCGATGTTGAGGGAGGCCGTCGCGGCGGGGGACGCGGCATTGATGACATTCACCACGCGATCCGTTTCCTGGATCAGGAAGTCGTCGACCAGCTCCCCGTTTGGGCGGAGCGCCTGGGCGCGCACGCCGGAGGGGGAGGGGACGAAGTCGTCGGCCGTGACCCCTGGGACGAGGTGTTGCGCAGCCTTGACGTACACTTTTTTGCTGAGCGACTGAAGCAGCTCGTGCATGCCCTTCTGCCAGTGCTTCATGCTGAGCTTCAAGAAGCCGGGGTACGAGACCGTGTCGATCAGCTCCGGCCAGTTGACATCCCAGAACTTGTAGCCTTCCCGCGCGAAGGCGAGCACCGCGCTCGGCCCGCACTCGACGCTGCCGTCCACCATCCGGGTGAAGTGCACACCGAGGAACGGAAAGGCCGGATCTGGCACCGGGTAGATCAGGTTGCGGCAGAGGTGCCGTCGCTCCGGGACGAGCTCGTAGTATTCCCCGCGGAAGGGGACGACCTTTGCCGCCGGTGTCTGGCCGCTCATCTCGGCAATCTTGTCGGCGTACAGGCCGGCGCAGTTGACGACGTGTCGGGCGGATATGTCTCCCGCCGTCGTCTGCACGGTCACATGCGTCGATTCCGTGTGCAGGTTCGTGACCGCGGCGTTCGTCTTCAGGTCGTAGCCGTGACTGGTCGCACACCGGGCGAGGGCCTCCGTCATGCCGGTGTAGTCCACGATGCCGGCGCCGGGAACGTGAAGGGCCGCCACGCCGCGCGTGTGCGGCTCGATTTCCTGCAGTTCGTCCGGGCCGATGCGCCGAGCCTCCACCTGGTTCAGCCGCCCTTTTTCCTCGATCCGGTTGAGTTCCGGGATTTCTTC
>NZ_DAXETW010000087.1:0-9433 GCF_051155795.1 Longibacter sp. | reverse complement strand
GTCTCGCCGTTCATTTCGTAAAAGGCGAGTTCCGGATGTACCTCCCGAACGCGTTGCTGTCGTTCCGGGGTGACGACCGATGCGACCTCTCGCATCTTGGGAAACAGATGGAAGGCTTGAATGGTGATCCCCGGCGCATCATGGGCGGTGCCCGTGTGGAGCGCACGGGCCTCGTCGTACGATTCGGCAGCGAGTGCGGCGCGTGCCGGCGGTGAGAACACGCTGCTACTCCGCGGATAGCCGAGGAGCCCGCGCGCGGCTCGGTCGCACGCGCGGCCGCCCGATGCCGCACGGTCCGGCAGCCCGATCACCATGTCGATTCCGACGAAGCCAGGCGCCTCCGGAGCGGCCAATGCCGACTCGATAGTGGAAACGACGCGGCGTCGACACGCGCCATCGGCCGGTCGGTAGAACACGGCGAACCAGCCCGAACGAAACCCGTCGAGCCCGGCAACCCAGTCGGATGTGTCAGCCGCCTGCCTCATTTTTGACCCACGCCGGTCCGGTCGAACAACCACTGATAGGCCGCTGCAAACTCGCGCCGCCAGAACCACTCCGCGTGCTGGCCGTCCGCCCGAATGTGGGACACGAGGTGTGTCCCGCGGTCGAAGCCGGCCTTCTCCAGCTCCTCGACCATTCGGCGGTGATCCTTCACATAGACGCTGTCGGGGTCGTCGCCCACCGTCTCAAGGGCGCCGCTCATCATGTAAATGCGCGTATCGGACGGTACGGACCGATCCTCCGGGATGTCTCCGTACACCTCAGGGGCGAACCAGTACGCCGGCGAGAAGATACCGGCCTTCCCGAACACGTGCGGGTATTCGAACATGGCATAGGTCGAAATCAAGCCGCCCATGCTCGATCCCATGAGGCCCGTATGCTCGCGTCCCGGCTTCGTCCGATACGTGGAATCAATTCGTGGCTTCAAGGTCTCGACCAGAAACCGTACGTATGCGGCCCCTTCCCCGCCCGCCTCCAATGAATCGTTGACCCAGGGCGAGTATTCATCCATCCGCCGGTCGCCGCCGTTGTCGATCCCGACGACGATGATGCCGGGATCTCCCGCGGCGTGCAATGAGTCGAGCGTTTCATCGATGCCCCACTCCCCCGCGTAACTGGTGGCCGCGTCGAACAGGTTCTGTCCGTCGTGCATGTAGAGCACCGGATACGCCCGTTCGGAAGCGTCGTAATCCGGGGGAAGGTAGATCCATACGCGGCGCTCTCGGTCCAGTGGCGTCAGGGGCATGGACCGATCGAGGACGGAGACGGAGGCGGTCGCCGTCGAGTTCGGAAACGGCCACGGCCGATCCGGATTGCGCCAGCCCACGATGGTGGACGTGTAGGTCACGCCGCCATCCTCCGGTACGGTCACCTCCCGATTGCCGAGGTCGTCCCCCGCATCGTCGACTTCGACATACTCCCATGAGCCGAGGGTAAACTTAAACTGCACCGGGCCCGACGGCAGGTCGGGCAGGGTAATCTCGTACGCCCCGTCGTCCTGCTCGGACAGGCGATACGCGGACTCGCCCGGTTCCCAGTCGTTGAACGTGCCGGCAATGTAGAGATCGGCGTCGTCGGGCACGGTGTCGGCGACCGTGACCTCGAAGCGCGCACCGCTCGGCGGGGCCACCTGCCCCTGATTGCAAGCCATCATACTAATGACGAGGAGCACTCCGGCGAGCAGCGCAGCGACCCGGGATCCAACCAACGGACCATGGCCGCCCTCCGCAGCGCGGAAATGGGGACAGGGAGACGAAGAACAACGCATATGAGCACAAAGCCGGCAGAAATCGTGAAGGCGGGATGTGTAGGGTCGGAAATTCGCGATTCAATTGCACATCATCATCCATGGCTGCACCCATCCATTGCTGCACCCATCCATTGCTGCGTACTGCTTTTCGGCATTTACCGATTCTCCCCAACCTTCCACTTTGTATTAGGTTACCATGCGGTGCGCCGGTACGTTCGGATTGCCGGCATCGCATCTACCGCAGAACAGCGCTCGTGAGTTATGAAACTGCCGTTCGTGCTGGCCAGCCGATTTGTCGCCGGCGAAACGCTGGAGTCGGCCCTGCCCGTCGTCGATGAGTTGAACGCGAAAGGCCTTCACGTCGCTCTCGACCTTCTCGGGGAGCACATTCACGACCGGGACAAGGCTGTCCGTGCACGCGACGCGTACATCGACCTGGTAAACACGATGGCGGAACGGCCGGCAGTGGATCTGCGCAATCGGATCTCGATCAAGCTGTCGATGATGGGGCAGATGATCGACGAAGCGTTCTGCCTCGACAACCTGCGGCGGCTCCTCGACATCGCGTCGTCGAAGGACATCTTCGTTCGGCTCGACATGGAGGACTCCGACCTGACGCAGTCCACCCTCGACATCTTCGAGACCGTTTACCCGGATTATCCGAACCACGTCGGGCCGGTTCTGCAGGCGATGCTGAAACGGACGGATCAGGACATCGACCGCATGTGCGAACTCGGCGCAAGCGTTCGGCTTTGCAAGGGGGCCTACGGCGAACCTGCGTCCGTCGCCTACCAGGAAATGGATGTCATCCGCGCACGCTTCATCGACTACATGGAGCGGCTGCTGGAGCACACGAACAACTCGGGCATCGCCACGCACGACGATCAGCTGATCGACGCCACGAAGGCGTTCGCAGCCCGGCACGACATCTCACCGGAAACGTTCGAGTTCCAGATGCTCTACGGGCTCCGCCCCGAGACGCAGGAAGACCTGGCGGCGCAGGGCTACAACATGATGGTCTACGTACCGTACGGCACGGAGTGGTTTCCGTACTTCTACCGCCGGCTGCGTGAACGCAAGGAAAACGTGTTTTTCATTCTCCGCAACCTTTTCCGTTCGTAACTGCGCACGAAGCACAGCCGGCCGACGAGTCCCTTCCGCGGGAGAACGTCTCACGTGAGACAGCGGAGCCACGACCACTGCAGGGCTGCTTGGTGGCGCTGTCGCGCTACTCCCTTGCTACGGCTCAATGAAAAAGGGCCGACCACGTGTCAAACGCGTCGGCCCCTCACTGTTCAGATGTCTCGGCTGGATCCGCCCGCAACGGTTCGCTTACCGGACGCGAATGCGCTGGCCCGGCTGAAGACTTGATCCGCGAATCTCGTTGAGGTTTTTGATCCGCTCCACGGATGCGCGGTGACTCCGGGCGATCTTCCACAGGGTGTCTCCCGACCGCACCGTGTAGTATGACCCTTTTGCCGCCTGCTCGGCGTCGGCCTCGGCGATCATCCCTCGTGCAGCTTCCGGAGAACGCCCCGCAACGGTTACGCGGTTCGTGACAGCACGAAGGCCGCGTGTGCGCGCCAGAACCCGATCGATGAGCCGGTGCTGGTCTGTCGTGTTGACGTCTCCCGAGAGCGTCAGGCGGCCACTCCGGACGGTAGCATCGAAGTCGAACAGGCGGAGGTCATCCTGCTTGGCCAGCGCCTGCACTACGCGCGCTTCCGCACTCGCGTCGGAGAGCCGCTGCTCGAGCGACCGCGTGGAGGCGTTGATCATCTTGGCGGGTTGAACGCGCTCGGCATCCGCGGCCTGCGAGGTTGGCTCCGGCGCACTCAGTGCCGTCTCCGGGTCCGGGGCGGGCGGGGGCTCGAGCGTATCCGATTCGAACTCGCATCCAGCCAGAAAGGCGAGGAGCAGGCAGACCGTGACGGCGAAGGGGGGGAACGACATCAAACGCATGAAGAAGGGGGCGTGCGAAGTGAAACCGTGGGAGTACAGAAGGTAACAGCAAATCTCGTGCAAATCTACCGGCTTCCCCGTCTCACACGAGGTTTTAAGGTTTCGCTGTAGCTGGCTCCGATGTCGTTCGGGCCGACGCCGGCTCCACGCGCCCATTTTCGGCGAGCCAGCGCTCCGCATCAATGGCGGCCATGCACCCGGTGCCCGCCGCGGTCACCGCCTGGCGGTATTCGTGGTCCTGTGCATCGCCGGAAGCGAATACGCCGGGAACGTTGGTGTAGGTCGAATCCGGTCGCGTGATGATGTAGCCGTTGTCGTCCGTATCGAGCCAGCCCGTGAAGGGATCGGTATTCGGTGTGTGCCCGATGGCAAGGAACAGGCCGGTCACCTCATCCATGACGCTGGTTTCCCCCGTTTCATTGTTGATGACCTCGATGCCGTCAACCTGATTCTCGCCGAGGACATCGACGACTTCGGTATTCCAGACAAACTCGATCTTTTCATTTTCGAATGCGCGCTCCTGCATGATCTTCGAAGCGCGGAGTTCGTCCCGGCGATGGAGTACGTAGACCTTCTCGGCGAACTTCGTCAGGAAAGTCGATTCTTCCATCGCGCTGTCACCTCCGCCGACGACAGCTACCGTTTCGCCCCGGAAGAAAGAACCGTCGCACGTAGCGCACGCCGTTACGCCCTTCCCGATGAGTCGCTGCTCGTTTTCGAGCCCGAGGTAGCGCGCGGATGCTCCCGTCGAAATGATGACGGACTGCGCGTAGACGGGTGTTTCCTCATCAACCAGCAGTCGGAACGGGCGCTCGGAAAAGTCGACGTGCGTGACCGTGCCGTAGCGGGCATCCGTACCGAAACGCTCGGCCTGCTCCTGGAAACGCTCCATCATCTCCGGACCAAGGATGCCGTCCGGGAAACCCGGGTAGTTCTCCACGTCCGTCGTGGTGGTGAGCTGTCCGCCGGGCTGCGGCCCCATGTATACGAGCGGCTCGAGGTCGGCGCGGGCGGCATAAATCGCGGCGGTCCATCCCGCCGGGCCCGTCCCAATGATCACGACATCGTGCATCTCGGCGTCGGTGAAATCGATGCCGTCGAATGCCGACAGATCGGGCGTGATGGGCGCGCCATCTCCGGTGGTTCCGTTTGTGGTGGCGTTGGGGTCTGAAGTGACAGCCATGATGGAAGTCGTCTGAATCGTGGGTTGCCGGCGGACAGACACCGGAACGCCGGTGCGAGCATGGGGGCAGGCACCGGCATCCGGGGACGGTCCATCTTGTGGGTTGTCGGTCGGGTCGTTAGGCAGGCTGACCGCTGAGCGCTTCGAGCTTCTTCGCAAGCGCGCTCTTGCCCATCGCACCGACGAGTTGCTCTTCGACGTCGCCGTTCTTAAAGAAGAGTAGCGTCGGAATCGAGCGAACGCCGTACTCCTGGGCGATCTTCGGGTTGTTGTCGACGTCCAATTTCCCAACCTTCGCCCGGCCCTCAAAGTCGTCGGCCAGATCTTCAATGATCGGTGCAATCTGGCGGCAGGGTCCGCACCACGTCGCCCAGAAGTCGACCAGAACCGGCTGGTCAGCGTTGAGTACTTCTTCTTCGAAATTATCGTCCGTCAGCGTTACGACGTTCGGATTGTCAGCCATAGTTTCAGATTCACTTGCAGAGAAAGAAGTCGGGCCGGATATCGTGTCTATGAACCTCCGCTGCTCTACAACGGTTTCTTCCGCACCCGACATTTATCGCATTTATACGATGAACAAGGAACGTGCCGTATCCCCGGCCGCGTGCTGTAATCATTCCTTCATGTCACTCCGACAGGCCGCGGGCACACTGCACGCGTGGATGCGACGGGATTGGCGGGTTACGTATTCATTTTGTCCGGGATGGCGGCCTCGTAGGTGGTTGTGAGTCGCTCAACCGGCACGTTGAGAAGTGTCGCTCCACCGAGCTCCAGGCGCAGGTGATCGCCGCCGATCGTTCCGACGCGGTGCACCCCGATGCCCGGATGGTCGGCAAGGACGCGCTCAGCCTGGTCGGCGTCGTCCGCCGTTGTGGAGAACGTGATGCGGGACTGCGCCTCGCCGAAAAGAACCGCATCGGTTCGGAGCTCGTCGGGGGGGCCGAGGTCAACGTTCGCTCCCATGCCCCCGTGGATCGCCGACTCGGCGAGCGCCACGGCAAGCCCGCCGTCGGACACGTCGTGGGCGTGCTGGACGCAGCCTTCCCGGATGAGGGCCAGCATGGCGTGCTGAACCGCGTGCTCTTCCGCCAGGTTGAGGTGCGGTGCGTCGCCGGTGGTCATCCCATGCAGAGAGGCCAGGTACTCCGACCCGCCGATGTCATTGCGGTGCGTCCAGGCGTCCGGCGTCAGCAGGAAGAGGACGTCGCCCTCGCCCCGGAAGGCGGATGTCGTGCTGTGCTCCGCCACGTCGTCAACGATGCCCAACATGCCGATCGTCGGGGTCGGGAAGACGGCGCCCTCCGGGTGTTCATTGTAAAACGACACGTTGCCGCCGGTCACCGGCGTTTCCAACGCCTCGCACGCGTCGCTCATTCCCCGGATGGCCTGCTCGAATGTCCAGTAGACCTCCGGCTTGTAGGGATTGCCGAAGTTCAGGCAGTTCGTGATCGCCATCGGGCGTCCGCCGGCGCAGGTCACGTTTCGCGCGGCTTCGGCAACGGCAATCTGGGCGCCGCGTCGCGGATTCAGGTACACGTACCGGCCGTTGCAGTCCGTTTTTACAGCCAGAGCGCGGTCGGTGCCTTTTACGCGCACGACCGCGGCATCACTCGGTCCAGGCCCGACGACCGTGTTCGTTCGAACCATCGTATCGTATTGCTCGAACACCCAGCGCTTTGATGCAATGTTCGGGGCCGCAAGAAGCCCGACCAGTGCATCTTCGGCCGTATGGGCGGTCACGTCCTCCACGCTCGAGGCATCGAACGCGCGGGTCGCTGACAGGTATTTTGGCTCTTCCGTCTCCCGTTCGTACACCGGAGCACCCTCTCCCGCAGCCAGGTGATGCGGATCCAGATCGGCGACGACGTCACCGTGCCAAAATACGCGCACGCGCTCGGTGTCGGTGACCTCGCCGATGTGCTGCGCGTTCAGATCCCACTTCTCAAAAATCGCCTTCAGTTCCTCCTCGCATCCTTTCTTGCAAACGATCAGCATGCGCTCCTGGCTCTCGGAAAGCATGATTTCGTACGGCGTCATCTTACTCTCCCGCACCGGTACTCGGTCGAGGTGAAGGTCCATTCCGGTACCGGAGGAGGCCGTCATTTCGAAGGAGGAACTGGTGATGCCCGCGGCACCCATGTCCTGGATGCCGGCCACCACCTCCGCCTTCAGCGCTTCGAGCGTCGCCTCCAGTAGGAGCTTCTCCTGAAAGGGGTCCCCGACCTGGACGCTGGGGCGTTTCTCCTCGCTTTCCTCGGAGATCTCCTCCGAGGCGAACGTGGCGCCGTGAATGCCGTCGCGCCCCGTCGACGAGCCGACGATGTAGACCGGGCACCCTGCTTCATCCGCTGCAGCACTGGCGATCCGGTCCGAATCGACGATCCCGACGCTCATCGCATTGACCAGCGGATTCCCCTCGTACGCATCGTCGAAGTACACCTCGCCCGCCACGGTGGGTACGCCGAAGGAGTTGCCATAGTCGCCGATGCCACGCACGACGCCGTCGAACAGGTAACGCACACGCGGTTCATCCAGCGATCCGAACCGGAGGGAGTTGAGCGCGCAGATAGGTCGGGCGCCCATCGTGAAAATGTCCCGGTGAATGCCGCCAACCCCCGTTGCGGCCCCCTGATATGGCTCGACGGCCGATGGGTGATTGTGCGACTCGATCTTGAAAGCGACGCCCAGTCCTTCCCCGATGTCCACGAGGCCCGCGTTCTCTTCTCCCGCCTCGACGAGCAGCTGATCGCCTTCGTTCGGAAGCGTCTTCAGGAGAGCGAGCGAGTTTTTGTAGGAGCAGTGCTCGCTCCACATGACCGAATAAATGCCGAGCTCGACGAATGTCGGCGTGCGGCCCAGGGCATCGACGATCCAGTTGTATTCCTCTTCCGTGAGTCCATGCTCGATTGCGAGGTCAAGATCCACGTCTGGAACGTGCGGGGTCGGTTCAGCCATGTGCAGAAAGGTCGGACGTGCAGGAAAGTGGCGACGATGCCTTCGACGACGGTCGAAGTGTGAAGGGGATACGTACAGGATAGGTACGGCTCGCGAGGTACGCAAAGGAACGGCAGCTTCCGAGACAAACAATCCATGAAGCGCGATGAATGGCAGCGATACGGTGCAGGTGAACGCATCACCGTGAAAACGGGCGGACGGGCCCGACCCGTGCCTTGAATGCTTCCCCGTTTCCCACGCATATACAGGAGTGCGTAGCTATCCTGTTTGACTTTCGGGCCCCTGCTCACGAACAGATTCCTGCATGGGTTCGGCCCGGGGTTCTCTCTTGCGCACCCGGCGCCTTGCCGCAAGGGTATCGTCGGTAGCCTGGCGCTCCTGTCGATCTTCCTACCGCCGGCACCTGCGCACGCTCAGTTACGTCCCCTGGATGTCGGCCGATTCCGTATCGCCGCCGGCGCGGTTACGCACCACCTCGATAACCTTTCACCGGCCGCGCACATGGAATCGGCGACGAGGTGTCACCTCGGTGGCTTTGATGATCAACCGTTTACCATCCGGCTAAGCGTCCTGTACATGTGGTCCCGTCTCGTATTGCGGCGCATGGGCGCCCACACACTTCAACGCCGGTTCTCGGCCGACGCATCGGCATAGCTTCTGGGGGGCGACCCCTGAAGATACGCGCGTTCGACGTTTGGCTTACCCCGCTGTACGCGTACAAGGCCTTTCGGCGAACACAGACATCCGTATTCGCTGGACGGCTAGTGTCGATTCTTCTGTGCCACCGATGCACACAGTCGGTCCATGCTTTCGCTCGTCTTCAGCGCGTCATCACGCTGCGGCTCTTTATTTCGCACGTCTGCCGACTGATTGTATAGACGACGCGTAAATGCTGGCGCGACCGTTTCATCATCTTCCCATAGACTGACAATCGTCCCCCTGTGCGCTTGCGCCAGCGCTCGTCACCCTCTGGTCCACGCAGGCGGGTCACTTGCCGGAAGGGATTAGAAGCCGGATTCATCGACCGCAACAGAGGTAGGCTGTGTCTGCGAACGCGCCGAATCCCCGGCGTCTGGCGAAGGCGAATCTGATCCTTGTGTCGGCGGCGATTTCATTGCAGTCCCGAGTCCGTCCTCGGGCCGGAGCCGGTCGAAGAAGCGAGGGAGCATGGCGCGCAGCTGTTTCATGTCGCCGGAGCTAACATGACGCAGCAAAACCGTGATGATAGCCTGGATGGCCCGGTTTGTATTGCGAGCGCCGATGGTATCTACCTCCGCCCGAACCTGCTATTGAGGGTCGTCACGGCCAAGTTTCTCCGATTCTCCCGTCGGGTGATTGGCCTCGAAGAACAACCCTCTTATGAGCAGTGGGAGTTGCGATGAGAGGTCAAGCCCGTCTTCGACGGGTGGGCGGTCACGAAGCACGAGTATAGCACCCCGAAGGGCATGGTAAGCTGCACGCCTGCGTCCGTCTCCCATGGCCGCACTGATTTCGTTTACCCCGGCATTGGTTTCGTGAATTCAGCGGTCGAGTGTATTCACTTCCGTGCGTGGGCACCATCGTCTCACCGAAACGCATGTCGA